>NZ_MPOR01000025.1:0-85022 GCF_001896155.1 Pseudomonas sp. FSL W5-0203 | reverse complement strand
GGTGATGGGAGAGGTCATGCAAAATTCCATGGCAATGCGGCATGATGCTCCGGCTTCAATTCAATAACCGTGTTGCACTCAGCTCCTGCAACCGCCCTGCTTTCGCAATATCACTTTCTGCGCTATTGGAACTGAAAATTGATTTGGCCTGTGCAAGCATATTTGGATAAATAGCGCGATAAACCATTGGTGCTAAAATAGGTGGATGAGTTTCCCCATACGCAAAATGGAAATCTGTCAGTGTCTCTTCGATGCGGTTGATACCCTTTGCACCCTTGTATTTCGATGATTCGAAGCTGATCAAACTGCGAATGATGGTGTCCAGGCACTTACCTTTCGACTCCATACCAGCTTTCAATTCTTTGACTACTCGACCTATGTAAGGTGCTGTTTTCAATTCTTGTGCATCTGCTTTGAAGGGGAAAATTGCAAGGTCGGATTTTTTCAAAATCTCAAGGAACTCCGGCTTTATCTCGTCTGTTGAAGTGTAAATATTTGCAGGAATGTCTACTAAGATGAAATTAAATTCGGTGTGAGTATTTTGTACGGTATCAATATTGAAGCTTGCGATAGCCGAACCATAAACCTTCAATTTAGCACTCATGGTTAAATTTTTAATTTTCTGGTTTAAATGTGGTATGTTTTTAAAGTTTTCATTATCAGTGTTTATTGTGATCAAGTCTGTGAGGGTTTGAATTGCTTTGTCTTTCATTTCTTGACGTTGGACATAGAAGTCATCAGCGGCTCTGATGGGATCAAGATCCACATACAGAATTGAAAAACCAAGTTGCAAAAGGTAGTCGGCAAGATTAAGTAGGAATGTAGTCTTCCCACTGCTTTTATGTGAGGCAGCAACGATGGTTTTAGTTTTTTTCTTTTCAATCTGGTCAAGCGTTATGGCTGTTTTCATTTAACTTTTCCTTTAGTTTTAGGTTGTTTTAAATATCGTAACATTTGGATTTATAGAAATAGGGGGTTATTAGGAATATTTTAGGAGTATTTTCCTAGTCCTTTATTAATAAGGTCGGGATTTCTTCTGAATGCTTTATGAATCTGTTCGGAACTTATTCGGAATTGGCTCCGAATGAATTCATAGGAGGGATCATAAACATCACTATTACTTAGCTCCAGCTAAGATTTTCGTGGCGTTAGACTGAAGGGATATCAAAACCTTTGATTTTCGAGTTTGTGGATATCAAAACGAATAAACAGGAATATCTTCCTGTTTATTTTCTAAGATCACAATTATTTTTCTTAGTAAATCCTTTCTGGCAGAATTTCTTTATACGGTTCATTAGTGGATTCCTCCACAAAGCATTCCTCCGTAAGCATTCCATGCTCGTAAAGCTCCATCAGCTCCACGTCTCCATCAATGAGATCTTCAAACGCTTGTTTTCTGTTTTTCTCGAAATTATTCATATTTTCAATGTCCTCTTCTTTTGTTGTTGTTCTTGGGGCGTAGGAGTCTCTACCACTGAATCTCTAGGGCTTATGGTCGGCGCCTTCACCTGTGGCGTTGAATCCGTCTCAACCCGCGATAGGCGCTGTTTGATGAAGTCAGAAACAGGCAGGGTAGGGTCTAGGTCGTACTTGGCTTTGAGGTCATTCTCAAGCTTGTAGATGATCTCGTTGGCGGTGCGGTCTGCGTCTGCGGCAGCTTTGAATACCTGGTCAGGTTTGTCCCTCAAGCCCTTGAGAGCCCAACCCACATCGTAGGTCTGGTGGTTCTTGAAAAAGGCATCGTCTAACTGTTCGCGCATGCCGTCCGTGAGGTTGAAGTTCAGGTGCTTAATCACGGCTTGCGCTGACAGATTGGCTACCAACTCTTCATAGGCCCTGTGTTCATCACTCTGAGCATATTTTGCGAGGCTTTCACGGTTCTTGCGGCTTGCTACGCCGTATGAGTGGCTGACTTCGTGGAGAAGCGTCGATAGCTCGTGGAGGTCGCTCTTGAAGTAGCCAGACGGGGCCATGTAGATGGTGTCTTCACTTGGTGAGAAGTAATTGCTGTGTTCAACTCCAGCATGCCTTTTGAGCGGTGTAGGCATCGTATCCATGACTGACTGAAGCACCGTCTGTACTTCGGCTGGTGTTGGGATCTTGGCGCGTTGCGCCATCTGCGCTTTTATCTTCTCGGGTAGCTCGCCTGTAAATTGCTGCAGGTTGAAGACAGGCGATAGCTTTGAAGCACGTCTATAGATGGCTTTGCCTTCCGCATTGTCCTGGTCATCGTTACCTCCAGCACCTGGCTTTTCGCCGTCCTTGATGAACCCGATCTGCATGCCGAAGTGGTGAACAACGAAGTCAGCCTTTTCCCCTTTGTTGGACAGGCCAGCCTCAAACCCTTGCTTCGCAGTGAGGTAGTAAGGCAGCTCAAAACCTTTCTCTTTCCCCAGCATGGACAGAAGCATGGAGTTTTCGAGGTTGTAGACTGTTCCTGACACGGGATTCAGGTATCGGATTTTGAAGCAAGGGGAGTTCCAAACCGGCACGTCTGGATTTTCAGACTTGAGCATTGCGTGGATGCTATCGACCTTCCCCGCTAGGAATCCCTCCAGCTTCTCTTTACTGTTGTCGATGTACTCCTTTTTTTCTTTGTATGATTTTCGTTTAGCTACTGCCATTTTATTTCTGGTTGTTATATGACTGATTTTACCATTTCATTTTTAGAAGGCATTCGCTACGCGAAATTAAGGCAGGGGCACTGTGTCTGACGAACCTGTTAGGCATTGAAGGGAAAAGCAATTTTTAAGCTATATCTGCCGGGTTTGGTAAGGCACTAAAATATTTCTAGGATCGATCTTGATTGATCCTAAAGACTGGAGCTATGGTTTTGTCTCAAACCAACATCGAGTGATTCAAATGAAAAGGATTTTGACTGCTGTAGCTCTTGCCATGTGCGTAGGCGTAGCTTCTACAAGCCATGCAGATGACCGATTCACCTTTGAAAAATACCCGGCGTCATCTGTCTCTTCCAAGCCACTAGCTAAAGTCGATTGGTCGAGTAACAAAGCCCTGGCAGGGCAGTGGCGTATCAAAGAGTCAATTGAAGCTGCTGTAGGCCAAAAACCTGACTTTGCAGGGCATTTTATTGTGGCTACCTACGGCTGTGGCACGGGATGCCAAGCAACCGTGTTTGTAGATGTGAATGATGGGAAGCTTTACAAAGCGCCTATGCAGTTCCCAAGCGAAGCCGACAGTCTTGCACCAGCAAACGGTGGTGCCGCACACAAAGCCACTAGCAATGCGATTTTCATGAGCGATTTGCGTTACTACAAAGCTGGTAGCCCGGACATGATGCAAAATGACGGGGTTGTGCTTTGGAATGAAAAGGCAAAGAAATTTGAAATTGTAGCCAAATCCAAGCCTTTTCTTGTGAAGATGGATTGACCAATTTTCAGATTTAAATGATTTCATGTATTATCAAATCACCATAAATATTTAAGGTCTACACAATGTCGAAGCTTGCAGAATTCCGTCAGCTTGAAAAACACCTGGCCGAACAAATGGCTCAACTGGAAGCACTGAAAGGTGACGCTGGTTTGGCTGAAGAGATCAAATTTGAAGAAAAGCTGCGCAACCTTCTTGGTCAGTACGGCAAAAGCCTGCGTGACGTGATCGCTATCCTCGATCCAGCTTCCCTTAACCGCAAAAGCGCAGCCCCGGCACCGATCAAAGCTACTCGCCGTGAACGTGTTGTTAAGGTTTACAAGAACCCGCACACGGGTGAAACCATCGAAACCAAGGGTGGCAACCACAAGCAGTTGAAAGAGTGGAAAAGCGAGTTTGGTGCTGACACCGTTGAGTCGTGGTTGAGCAAGTAACACCAGCTATCATGCCGCCGCAATGGCGGCATGTGCGTCACGTCTCATCCCTTTGGGGCTTTGCTTGGCTCAAAAAGCCACGTAGTTAAGCATCTGGTAATTTGAATTCTTCTGCAATGTTCCCGATCCCGTATTTTTCAAGCGCATTGATTTCATACATTGTGTTGTATGTACTGACCACTTCGCCGTCTATTGCAACCTTTGTATTTAGCGTTTTTGCGTCTTTGTTGTAATAGAAGAAAAATTTTATTCCATTGGATGCTAGGAAGTTAATGATTTGAAGGCGCCCGTGTTCCTTTTTGAATAGCTCGACGAATTCATCAACGGTTTTGACGTGAAGTGTTGTGTTTGTATCGATTGAATTTACGGTCAGTTCTTCAAGTTCTTCTTTAAGTCTCGATACTTCTTCTTCTGCACTCATCAGCATTTTAAGGATGGATGCGGGAATTGCTCCGTCCTTGATAGTCTCAACTGATTTTTCAAGGTTCTCCAAAGTCATTTTCTTTTTGGAAAGAAGAATCTCCTTTTCAATTTTTTCTTTGTTTTGAGTTTTTTTGTCCGTGTTGCCTTCCAAAAATCTAATGAAATGCTCGCCAACTCTCGCGTAGCTTTCCATGTCATCAGCCGTTTCTACTTTTGTTCCAAAATCGCCTTCGCTATAAAAAGTTGATTTTTTAAGGGCTTCAAACAGGGCGGGGCTTTTTGATAGCATGTTCCAAAAAAAGGATGAGGCAATAATGTGGAAAAGAACCGAAACGCCAAAATCATAACGAAAGCGGTTTTTGCATTTATTGTTCTGCTCAAAATTGCTTCTGCAACTCATGTAAAAATAACGTTTCGTTTGCGAGCCGAAATTATTCATAAAGAACATGGATTCGCCGCAAATCCCGCACATTGCGGTGTGGCGAAAGATGTTTGAATTGTCTTGGCTTGATCGGCCAGCGCGGCGGTTTACTTTTCGCCCTTGCATTGCTTGGCGAGCTTGTTCAAAAAGCTCAAAGCTTATAATTTGCGGGTAATAGTTTTCAATGTATTTGTCGAACTGCATTTTCCCGTCTTTTTTCACTTGGGAATACATATATCCAAGTGGGTATTTCTTTTCAAAAATGTCTTTAACTCGATTTTGAGTCCATTTTACTGACGATGTTTTGTTTATTTTTTTAATCGTTGCTGTAACACCTTGAAGCCTTAACGATTCAAAAATACGGTTAAGCTCTTCGGCTTGTTCAGGGTGTGGCTCAAACTTTTGTGTGAGTTCGTTGTACTGAATGCCAAAAGGAGGACGCTTTTTGTTGAAAGGTATTGATTTTTCAACCGCGTCTTTCTTGGCCTTTGCCCAAGCCGATAGGCGGCGAACGCTTTTGGTTTTTGATTCTTCGTGTGAACGTTTTGAAATCACAGACAAAAGAATATCTTGTGATAAATCGTCAATACCGTTTTTATCAGAGGCTTTTTCGTAGCGCTGATTGTCAATCGTGGTGACTAAAACGATCCCTTTTTCAAGAATTCCATTGACCAATTCTTTAGCTTGTAAAAGCCTCTGGCGACTCAAACGGTCAATAGATTCAACGAAAACAATATCGCCAGGGCGAATGCGTAGACTGTCGATTTGGTCAATCAGCTCTTTCAGCTTGCCGTGGGTGCGGTTCTTTCCGCTGTACGCTGACACCCCGTTTTCGTAGAAGAAATTCTCATCCGGGATCTGCACCTTGTATTGTTCTGCAAGCACTCGGATAGACTCTTTCTGGCGTGTTACAGAGTCCTTGTCCTCTGCGCCTTGACGCTTCGTGCTGTGCCTTATGTATGCGTAGGCTGCTGGGGATGGGCTTGTCATGATGGGTCATGCCGAATTGTTAGATTAAGACCTATTATACAAGACCAACCACATGCCGGTGCGCTTCCTGATCTACGTGGCGATTACCGCGCTCACGCGTTTGCTGATCTCCAACGTGTCTCATCACAACCCGCCGGATCTGGGCATCATCTACCTGTGCGGCGGGATTCTGCTGTTGGCGTTTGCGATCCTGGTGGTGCGCTACGCGTCGTCTGCCTTTCCTTCGGTTAAGGTCGAAAGCCCGCGTCGCAAGGGCGAGGCGAGCCTTGAGACCGAGAAAGGCGAGCTTTAAAGCCCCACGCTGAAGGGCAGGGTGCGGGCGGGCGGTCGCTGCAGGAGTTTGTGGCTGTCGCCGTCCGTCATCAGCTCCAGGATTTCTACAGCGCTATGGCCTTGTTCGATGGCGATGCCGAACTGGATGCTTTGCACCAGGCGCTTGAGGCGTTGCGGGTCGTTGCGTTGTTCGGCGCTGATCATGCGCTTGGCCACTACGCCAGTCTCGTCAGACAGGGTGAGCATGATGCTGCCGTCCAGCCGTTGAATGCTCAGGTTGACGCGGTATTGGGGGCTGAACGTGTCGGTGATGATCTGAAAAGGATTGTCCATGGTGCGTTACCGCCTGATAAGAACATGCAGTCATTGACGGCCGGTGTCGGGATTAGTTCGCATTGCCTGACCACTGGCCAAATTCCGTTTTCCTCAAAAGCTCTACAGCAAAGGCCGTGCCGTACAGCGATTTACCCGGCACAGAAATCCAAATGTGGGAGCGGGCTTGCCTGCGATTGCGGTGTATCAGCCAATCAATAGTTGGCTGAATGATCGCTATCGCGGGCAAGCCCGCTCCCACATTGGATGTATGTCGTGAGCTAATTCAGGGCATTACGGAAAAAACGATCGCAGACAGCGCAATCAGGCCGATGACCACCACAAATACATTCGATACCTGACCTGAATACTGGCGCAAAGATGGCACGCGGCGAATCGCGTACATCGGCATCAGGAACAGCAGGCACGCGATGATCGGTCCGCCCATGGTTTCGATCATGCCCAGGATGCTCGGGTTGAAGGTGGCCACGGCCCAGCACGTCAGCACCATGAACAACGCGGTGCAGCGTTCCAGCCATTTCGCCGACATCGAACGGTTGCGCCCGCGCAGGGATTTGACGATCAAGCCTTGGAAGCCTTCGCTGGCACCAATGTAGTGGCCCAGGAAGGATTTGGTGATCGCCACCAGCGCGATCAACGGTGCGGCGTAGGCAATCACCGGCGTCTGGAAGTGGTTGGCCAGGTACGACAGGATCGAGATGTTCTGCGCCTTGGCAGCGGCCAGGTCAGCCGGTGACAGCGCCAGCACGCAGCTGAAGCAGAAGAACATCACGGTCAGCACCATCATGCCGTGGGCGGTGGCCAGGATGCCGCTGCTTTTGCGCTCGGCCTGGGCGCCATAGACGCGTTTCTGGTCCACGGCAAAGGCGGAGATGATCGGCGAATGGTTGAACGAGAACACCATTACCGGGATCGCCAGCCACAACGTCTTGAAGAACAGCGGCAACGGCATGCCTTCGCTGGCCGAGGCGAAGAACGCGCCGTTCCAGTTGGGAATCAGGCTGAACGCCAGCAGCAGCAAGGCGGCCACGAAGGGGTACACCAGCACGCTCATGGCCTTGACGATCACGCCCTGGCCGCAACGCACGATGGCCATCAGGCCGAGGATCAGCACCAGCGACAGAATCGCCCGTGGCGGCGGCGCCATGTGCAATTGGTGCTCCATGAAACTGCCGAGGGTGTTGGTCAGCGCCACGCTGTACACCAGCAGGATCGGGAAGATCGCAAAGAAATACAGCAGGGTGATCAGCTTGCCGGCGCCGACACCAAAGTGTTCCTCGACCACTTCGGTGATGTCGCCGGATTTGCCCGACAGCACAAAGCGCGTCAGCCCACGGTGGGCGAAGAAGGTCATCGGAAATGCCAGCAGCGCCAGCACGATCAGCGGCCAGAAGCCGCCGACGCCGGCATTGATTGGCAGGAACAGGGTGCCCGCGCCGATGGCGGTGCCATAGAGGCCGAGCATCCAGGTGGTGTCGTGTTTGGTCCAGCCGGTGGTTACTGTGCTTTCTCTGACATCGGGATTTTCGGCAGCAGGTGTACGTACATCAGTCATCGGTATTGCCTCGTTATTATTTTTGCGCGGGCTCACGTTGGGGCAGGTAGCAGTGCTCCGATCAGCACTCCACCCAGCTGACCGCCAGGCCGCCCCGTGAAGTTTCTTTGTATTTGTCATGCATATCGGCGCCGGTATCGCGCATGGTGCGGATGACCCGGTCGAGGGAGATGAAGTGTTTGCCGTCGCCGCGCAGGGCCATCTGCGTGGCGTTGATCGCCTTGACCGCCGCAATGGCATTGCGCTCGATGCAGGGCACCTGTACCAGGCCACCGACCGGGTCGCAGGTCAGGCCGAGGTTGTGTTCCAGGCCGATTTCGGCGGCGTTTTCCAGTTGCTCCGGGGTGGCACCGAGGATATCGGCCAGGCCGGCAGCGGCCATGGCACAGGCCGAACCCACTTCGCCCTGGCAGCCGACTTCGGCGCCGGAGATGGAAGCGTTTTTCTTGCAGAGGATGCCGACGGCAGCGGCGGCCAGGAAGAAATTGACCACGTCGTCGTCAGACGCGTCGGCGTTGAATTTCATGTAGTAATGCAGCACTGCCGGGATAATTCCGGCCGCGCCATTGGTCGGGGCGGTGACCATGCGTCCGCCGGCGGCGTTTTCTTCGTTGACGGCGAGGGCGAACAGGTTGACCCATTCCATCGCCGACAAGGTCGAGGTGATCACGTTGGGCTTGCCGATTTCCAACAGGCTGCGGTGCAGCTTCGCGGCGCGACGGGGTACATCCAGGCCACCGGGCAGGATGCCTTCATCGCGCAGGCCCTGTTCCACGCACTCGCGCATCACCGACCAGATATGCAGCAGGCCGCTGCGGATTTCTTCGTCGCTGCGCCACGCCCGTTCGTTGGCCATCATCAGTTCGGATACCCGCAGGCCGTGCTTGTTGCACAAGGCCAACAGTTCTACGGCACTGGAAAAGTCGTAGGGCAATTGCACGTCGCTGGTCGGCGCAATGCCTGATGCAGCTTCGGCGGCTTCGATGATGAAACCACCGCCCACCGAGTAATAGGTTTGTTCGCTCAGCAGGCCGCTGTCGCCATAGGCGTGCAAGGACATGGCGTTGGGGTGGTACGGCAGGCTTTCGTCCAGCAGCAGCAAGTCGGTGTGCCAGTTGAAAGCAATTGCCTGAGAGCCCGCCAGCAGCAATTGGCCGGACTCGCGCAGTTGCTGGATACGCGCATTGATCGAGGTGGGGTCGACGCGGTCTGGCCATTCACCCATCAAGCCCATGACACAGGCGCGGTCGGTGGCATGGCCGACACCGGTAGCGGACAGCGAGCCATACAGGCGCACTTCGACGCGACGGGTTTGGCTGAGCACATGCTGGTCGGTCAGGGCTTGGGCGAACGTCGCGGCAGCGCGCATCGGGCCGACGGTGTGGGAACTGGATGGGCCGATGCCCACCTTGAATAGATCGAAAACACTGATAGCCATGCTAAAGCCTTACAAGCAATGGAGTAGAAATCGCTGCCATGTTTTGTAGAGCAGGCGGAATTGGCGCGATACTGAGCCTCTGGCTCGGCACTGACCAACGAATTATCCTAAGACACCCTTTAGCAGGACTAAACGCTATGACTCGCCCCCTCCACGGCCAGACCTATGTCTGGTTGCATGTGTTTTCCTGCGCCGCACGGCATCTGTCGTTCACCCGCTGCGCCGAAGAACTGCACATCACGCCCGGAGCGGTGAGCCAGCAAATTCGCCAACTGGAGGAGCGCCTGGGCTTTCGACTGTTTCATCGGCGTGCGCGAGGCGTTGAACTCAGCGCCGAGGGGCAGCGCCTGGCGGCCGTGGTGGGGGAGGCTTATGGCAGCATTGATGCCGAACTGCAGCGCCTGGACGCCGGGATGATCAGCGGCACCTTGCGCCTGCGTTCGATCCCCTCGTTTCTGGGCAAGTGGCTGACCCCGCGTCTGCCACGTTTTCAGCAGCGTTTTCCGGACATTCAACTGCGCATGGTCGCCGAAGACAGCAGCATCGCCCTGCATGAAGGCGACTTCGACCTGGCCATCGACCTGAACGACGGCAGCTACCCTGGGTTGTTATCCACAGCCCTGTTGGATGAACAGATATTCCCGGTGTGCGCCCCCAGCCTGTTGCGTGGCCGCCCGCCCTTGCATGGCCCGGCGGATCTGGCGCATTTCCCGCTGCTGCACGACATCACGGCCTGGCGTGGGAGTTATGAATATGCCGAGTGGGAGTTTTACCTCAATGCCATCGGCTACCACGGTGCCGACGTACGGCGCGGGCACACCTTCAACCGCAACCACTTGACCATCGAAGCCGCCATTGCCGGCATGGGCGTAGCGATTGCGCGGCGCACCTTGCTGAACGATGAGCTGGAGCGCGGCACCCTGATCGTGCCGTTCGGCCTGGCGGTGCCCAACCATAAACGCTATGTACTGCTGTATGCGCCGGGCGCGTTGAACCATCCGGGCGTGCGTGCGGTGCATGATTGGCTGGTGGAGGAAGCGGGGATTTTTCGCAGCTTGCACCCGTTGGGAGAGGAGCAATTGTGAGGAAAACAGGACGTAAGAAGTTGTAACTAACTCCCCATCCTACCAGCGTTTTTGCTCGTCGTCAGGGTTAATTTGTAATGTAGGATTTATCTTTGCAAAGGGGTTGAAATGTTTCAGCAGGTGCTCAATTGTGTAATCAAGAGGTCATGGTTTCACCACCCCGGTGTTGCAGTTTGTGACCTCTGGCGAGCTAGCTGAAATAAGGGAAGAACTATGCAAATCCAAGTCAATAGCGATAACCATATTGAAAGCAGCATCCGACTGGAGGAGTGGGTACGTACTACCATTGAGAGCACGCTCGAACGCTACGAAGAAGACCTGACCCGTGTAGAGGTCTACCTGCGAGACGAGAACGGCGACAAGCCCGGCCCTCACGATTTGAGTTGCCGTCTGGAAGCACGGCCAAAGGGCCATCAACCAGTTTCCGTGTGCCATAAAGCCGATACGCTGGAGCAAGCGATCGATGGCGCCGCAGTCAAGCTCGACCACGCACTGGAACATCTGTTTGGCAAACTGCAAGGCAAGCCGCGCGCTGCCGGTAAAAACCAGCCAATCAACAAAGTGAACGAAGACGCTTTGGAAGAGGAATTCCTGGAAAACGAAAACGCTGCCATTAACGGCTGATTGTTTTTTCATTCCCCCACTGAAAACGGGCCTGCACATGCAGGCCCGTTTTTCGTTCAGCGCTCACGCCGGAAGAAATGCCGGCTCAGCATCGCCAGCCCGCAGGCGCCCAACCCCGCAAACAACATGGCCCAGCCGGCGCCGCTGCGCAGCGCTGTTTGCGCATCCTGAACGGTCAGCCCCGGCGCAACCAGCTTGCCGGCGGCAATATGCTGGCTGAGTCTTGTCCACTCCAGTGTTGTGCTGTCAGGCAGCACGTGGGCCAGGTTGTGGCTGATCCCCAACAACAGCACCAGGCCCATCAGCGCGATATTGAGCGCGAGGGTGATCAGCCGTGCGCTGAAGTCGATGCCCGAGGCCATGCCTGCGCGGTCATTCGAGACGGAGCCGGTGGTGGTGTTGGTGGTCGGCGAATTGGTCAACGCCAGCCCGATACCGGCGATCACGCAACTGAGCAGCACCAGCGCGGTGCTGGGTTGTCCGGCGTAATTAACGGCGGCCATCCCCATGAACCCTGCGCCCATTGTCCCCAGGCCCAAGGGAATGATGCGTTCGGCGCCAAAGCGCAGGGCCAGGCGTTCGGCCAGCGGCGGCACCAGCAAAGTGGGCAAGGTATAGGCGAGCAGGGCGGCGCCGGTGGTCAGCGTGTCGTAACCCAGGCCTGCCTGGAAGTACAACGGCAGGTAAATCATGAACGGCCAGAAGCTGAAGTTCATGCCGATCGAGCCCATCAACGCGCCATTGAAGCGTTGGATGCGGAACACCGAGAAGTCGAACATCGGATGGGCGCTGCGCCGCTCAATCAAGATAAACAGCAGCAGCCCGAAGACCGCCAGGCCGGCCCAGCCGAGCATCGCCGGGGCGCCAAAGCCGATTTCGCTGCCCTGGGTGATGAAATAAACCAGCGCAAACACCGTGAGTGTCATGGTCAGCATGCCGGCGATGTCGAGGCGATGGTTGGCCGGGTCGCGGGATTCCTGCACGCTGATGTGCAACAACGCCAAGGTGAACAGGGTCAGCGGTACATGCACCAGGAACACCCAGCGCCAGTCCGCCACGGCCAGGATCAAGGCTCCCACCATCGGTCCGAAACCCAGGCCCACGCCAGCGATCACGCCCCATATCGCAAAGGCCCGCGCACGCGTTGCCGGTTCGCGGAACTGATGGGACAAGATCGCGAACTGGCAAATCATCATGGCCCCGGCCCCAATGCCCTGGACGAACCGCGCCGCGATCAGTGTCGGCGCATCGTTGGCCAAGCCACAGGCCAGTGAGGCCAGGGCGAATACCCACAGACACACCACCAGCACACGCCGACGACCGAAGCGATCCGCCAGGGTCCCCGCCGCCATCAGCACGCTGGTGCAGGCCAGGGTGTAGGCATTCATGATCCATTGGGCGTCTTGAAAGCCCGTGCCCAGTTCCTGTTCCAGCGTCGGCAGGATGACCGGCACGCTGGAGATTTCCAGGCCGAACATCAGGGCCACCAGGCAGACGGCGGTGAGGGCCAGGCCGTTCCTGGCGGTGCGCGAGGGAGTGAGGGCCGAGAGTGCGGCGGCGCGGGACATACGACATTCCTTTCGAAAGCGGGAGGGGCTATTCTCTCGGGAATCAGGTTCTTTATTGGCGATAACTTTTCCTTAGATAAGGGAATACAAGGCGACAATTAAGCATGGCTACCCCACGTTTTGATGGTGTCGAACTCTTTCTGCAGATTGTTGAAAGCGGCAACCTCACCGAAGCCGCCGAGCGCCTGAACCTCACGCGTTCAGCGGTGGGCAAGGGCCTGGCGCGTCTGGAAGCGCGTTTGGGCACTTGCCTGTTACAGCGTTCCACCCGGCGCCAGCGGTTGACTGAGGATGGCCAGGCGTACTACGAGCATTGCTTGCGCGCATTGGCAGAGCTGGAGGCCGCCGAGTCCGTGCTGGAAAGCGGCCGCCAGCAACCTCGGGGGCGTTTGAGAGTGAGCGTGCCCCTGGCGTTTGGTCATCACTATGCCGCGCCGGCGTTATGGGCTTTGCTGGATCGTTATCCGGAACTGGAAATCGACATTTGTTTTTCCGACCGCATGATCGACTTGGTGCAGGAAGGCTTCGATATGGCCGTGCGCATCGGCCCGTTGCCGGACACCGACCGCCTGAGTGCCCGCCGCTTGGGTCAGCAGGCCATGGGGCTGGCGGCGTCACCGGCGTATTTGCAGCGCAAGGGTGCTATTGGCAGTATCGAAGACCTGGCCGCTCATCGTGGCATTGCCTACCGCAGCAACACCGCGCAGCGCTCGCGCCTGGCTTCGCCCTTGATCGTGGACGACCTCCAGGCGGTAGCCGATGCCGCTATCGCGGGCGTAGGCCTGGCCTGGTTGCCGAGTTGGTTGATTGCCCACTATGCGCTGCGCGGGCAGTTGCAGGCCGTGCTGCCCAGCTACCGTGAGCAACCTGCGCCGATCCATGTGATCTGGCCGACGGCGGCGCATATGCCGGCCAAGACGCGGTGTGCCATTGACGCGTTGGTGGCCGCCACCCCGAGTTGCCTGGCGGGTAGCTAGCCCCATTCAATCCTAAACACACCGACAATCAACTGTGGGAGGTGTTGCAGTCTGCAGATTGCAGTCAGAACGCGATAGAGGTTTGCACATACACCGTGCGCGGCTCACCCACGTACTTGCCCTTGTTGTTGTCGTCGAACGAGCGGGTGTAGTACTGCTTGTTGAAGATGTTCTTCACCCCCACCGCCACATTCAGATCCGACAACTGCGGGCCGAAGTCATAGGCTGCGCGGCTGCTGAACAGCATGTAGCCGGGGATGCGTCCATTGGCACCGTCGGCGCTTTCGGCCTGGGTGTTGGCGTTGTCGGCGAACTGGCTGCTCTGGTAGCTGCTGTCCACATTCAGCTTCCACGGGCCTTCGGTGTAACCCACGCCCAGGGTGCCTTTGTGCTTGGACGAGAAGGGCACGCGGTTGCCTTTGTTCGGCCCGTCTTCGCGGATGGTCGCGTCCACATAGGCGTAAGTGGCGTACACATCGAAACCGGCCAGCGCCGGGCTAAGGCCGTCGAGCGCATAGTTGATGCTCGACTCGATGCCCTGGTGACGGGTTTCACCGCGGGCGATCACCGTGTCGTTGGTCTGGTTGCTGTCGTACTGGTTGTCGAAGTTAATCAGGAACGCGCCGATTTCTGCACGCAGATTGCCGTTGTCATAGCGCGTGCCGAGTTCCCACGTGCGGGCTTTTTCCGGTTTCACTTCGCCGCTGTTCACGCGGTTGGGCATCTGGCTGTACTGCACGCTGCCGAACGAGCCTTCGGTGTTGGCGTAGAGATTCCAGTCATCGGTGAGGTGATAGAGCACGTTCAGCGCCGGCAGGGCAGTGTTGTAGTCGCCCTTGTATTTGACGTTGCTCAGGTTGTTGGTCTGCTGGGACTCGATCATCTCGTAGCGAATACCAGGGGTGAGGGTCCACTTGCCGATATCAATGCGGTCGTCGATAAAGAACGCGTTGGCCTCGGTGCCGCCACGGGTGTCGCGGTCGTTGCGACTGTTGGTGGTGGGGATTTGCTGGTTGGCGGCAATCGGCGTGCGATAGCGCAACTCGTGACCGGCTTCATTGATATAGCGGTAGCCGACGCCCACTTCGTGGCTGGTGGGGCCAAGGTCGAAGCCTTGGGCGAAACGGGTTTCCAGGCCGCGTACCCAGTATTCGCGTGGCGACAGCGACAGGAAACTGCCCTGGTCCAGGTAACCGCTGCGCAGGGTCTTGGTGAAGAAGCTGTTGACCGTGAATTCGCGGCGGTCCTGCTCGTAGCGGTAGCCGACGTTGAACATCGTGCGGCGGCCCCAGAACTTGTCGTAGGGCCGAGTGGACTGATACGGGTCGGCCTTGTAGTCCTTGACGTTCAAACCGCCCGGCATATCGGCCTGGCCTTCGTAGTACTGTGCCATGGCGTTGAAGCTGTTGGCATCGTCCAGTTGGTATTTGCCCTTGAGGATCAGGTCATCGATGCGCGTGTTGCTGTTTTCGCGCCAGTCGCCGCCGCGGGTGCCGGAGTACAAAATCGCGCCGCCCAAGCCGTTGTCGGCAGTGCCGCCGGCCAGCAGGTTGCCGGTGGTCTTGAAGCCGTCGTGGCTGGAGGAGGGGCTGGTCTCGGTCTGCAAACCGCCCTTGACCGTCGGCGCATCCGGGATGGCACGGGTGACGAAGTTGACGATGCCACCGACGTTTTGCGGGCCATAGCGCACCGCACCGCCGCCGCGTACCACATCCACCGCGTCCATATTGCCCATGCTGATCGGCGCAAAGGAGAGTTGCGGCTGGCCGTAAGGCGCGAAGGGCACCGGGATGCCATCCATCAGCACGGTGGAGCGCGACGCCAGGCGCGGGTTGAGCCCGCGAATGCCGAAGTTCAGCGCCATGTCGTGGCTACCGGTGCCGTTGTTGTCCGGGGCGTTGACGCCAGGGATACGGTTGAGCACATCGCGAGCCTGAGTGGCGCCCTGGCGTTCGAATTCTTCGCGGCGGATCACATCACGGGCGCCGGGGTGCTCGAACACATTGGTTTGCGCCGCGCCACCGAGCCAGTCGCCGACCACGTTGGAGGTCTGCAGCTCAAGGGTCGCAGGGGCGCCAGCCGGTTGCAGGCTGTAAGCGTTGTCACCCTCGGCGCGGGCTTGCAGGCCGGTGCCTTCCAGTAGTTTTTGCAAGCCCTCGGCAGCGCTGTAGCTGCCCGACAACCCAGGGCTTTGCATCCCGGCCGTCACGGCGGAACCGAAGGACACCAACACGCCGGCTTCGCGACCGAATTGATTCAGGGCCGCTTCCAGGGTAGTAGGTGCGATGTGGTACGCCTTGGCGTCGGCTGCCATCACCGCCGGCAGTGTGGTCAGGCTGAGGCTGGCACCGAGCAGGAGTTGGCGCAGTGTACGGGCGAGAAGCGTCGGGTGCTGGGGCATGAAGGGCGGTCCTGAGAAGGAAGGATCAAGGTGGCTTTCCTTCTCTGTCACGCCAGGTGCGGAAAACGGCTCACACAAAAGTAAAATAAATTCAGACCCGTGCCTGCACGGTCACCCAATAACGCGTAAAGCGCCGCACTGTCACCGGCAGGCTGATTTCCAGTAGGTCGAGGATGCGTTCGCTGTCGTCCAGCGGGTAGCTGCCGGACAGCAGCAGGTTGGCGACGTGTGGATCGCAATGGAGCTGGCCGCGACGGTAGCGTCCCAGTTCATTGAGGAAGTCTTCGAGGCGCATGTGTGCGGCCACCAGCATGCCGTCGGCCCAGGCGCCGCTGTTGGCGTCGGTGGGGCGTGGGGTGTCCCAGCCTTTGCGGGTGAAATTGACCTGGTGCGCGGCATCGACCCTCAGCGCCAAGCCGTTGTAGCGGTTGGGCATCACCTCGACCTGGCCGGCCAGTACCGCCAGTTGGGTGTGGTCGTTGAACTGGCGCACAGTCAAGCGCGCAGCCTGGCTGCTGAGCAGGCCCTGGCCGGTCAGCACGTGCAACGGCGTCTGGCCTGCACGGGCGGTGAGCAGGATTTCACCTTCAAGCAAGCGCACCAGGCGCTGTTGGCCGTCGAAATGCACATCCACCGCGCTGCCGGTGTTGAGCTGCAACTGGCTGCCGTCGGCCAGTTGTACTGTGCGGCGCTGGCCCACCGGGCTGCGATAGTCAGCCGTCAGCGGCGGCAGGATATGTTGCTGGCGCAGGCTCCAGGCGGCGGCCGAACCGGCACCCACAATCAACAGTAATTTAAGCGCCTGACGCCGGCTGCGGGAGGTAGGCGCGTTCAACGCCGCGTGGGCCAGGGGGGAGGGCACGCCGCGCAGGCGTTGGTTGACGCTCTGGATCTGCTCCCACGCGCGTTGGTGTTCGCTGTGGGCATTCAACCATTGCTGCCAGGCCGCCTGCTGGCGTGGGTTGAGCGTGCCTTGCTGTATTTCCAGCAACCAGTGCACGGCTTGTTCGGCGACTTGGCTGGAGACGTTCATAGGGCGAAGTAGCAGCGCATGGCCGCTTTGGTCAGGTGGCGTTTGACGGTGGCGATGGAGATGCCCAGTTGCGCGCCGATTTGCGCGTAGGTCAGGCCGTCGAGTTGGGCCAGCAGGAAAGCGCGTTTGACCTGCTTGGGCAAGCCGTCGAGCAGTTGGTCCAGTTCCAGCAGGGTTTGCAGGATGATTGCGCGGTCTTCTTCCGACGGTGCCACGTGTTCGGGCATCTGAGCCAAGGCCTCGAGGTAGGCGCGCTCCAGGTCCTGGCGGCGGTAGAAGTTGAACAGCACGCGCTTGGCCACGGTGGTGAGGAAGGCGCGCGGCTCGATCAGCGTTGGCGCTTCCCGGGCACTGAGCACGCGGATAAAGGTGTCCTGAGCCAGGTCGGCGGCGTTTTCCGGGCAGCCGAGCTTGCGTCGCAACCAGCCGGTGAGCCAGTGGTGATGGTCGTTGTACAACACTTCGACGGGGTTGGACGGCTGCAACGCGATCACTCCGCAAGCATTCGACATGCTTTAGAGAACAAGAATTGTTCGCATTGTAGGGCGCATGACAAGGTTCGGCAATCGGCCAAGGCAGGTGATTCATCCGTTCTCTTTTGCTTATGAGAATATTTATCATTAATATTGCGCGCTGATGAACCAGGCGCCTGCCGCATGAAAAGCAAAACCTCATTGCCCGTTTCCTACCGCCTCGCCGTCACCTCGCGCGTGCTGGCGGCGGTGATTGGCGGTTATCTGATGGCCTCCCTGGCCGCCATCTGCCTGGCGCTCTGGCTGCCCACCTCCCGTGCCGATGCGGTGGTCACCGGCATGATGAGTTCCTTTGTGTTCTACCTGCTGGCGGTGCTCTGGTGTTTTGCCTGCCGCACGGCATGGCGCGCCTGGGCAGGGGTGATGGTGCCGAGCGCACTCTTGGCCACCCTGGCCGGCATTGGTTTCTGGATGGCTCGCACATGAAAGAGGGCTTTCGCCAGGCCATGGCCTGGCTGCACACCTGGGCAGGCTTGATCTTCGGCTGGCTGCTGTTCGCGATTTTCCTGACCGGCACCCTGGCCTATTTCAAAGATGAAATAACCCACTGGATGCAGCCCGAAGTGCAGGCCCATCCCCTGGACGATGGGCGCAGCCTCGCCGTCGCGCAAAACTACCTGCAACAGCAGGCGCCTTCCGCCGCACGCTGGTTCATTACCTTGCCGAACCGCCGCGACCCCGGTTTGTCGGTGATGTGGCAAGACAAGCTCGAACCCGGCAAGCGCGGTACCTTCATCCAGAAAGTCCTCGACCCCGTCACCGGCCAACCGGTGCAGGCCCGCGACAGCAAGGGCGGCGAGTTCTTCTATCGTTTCCACTTCCAACTGCAAATGCCTTACCCGTGGGGCCGCTGGCTGTCGACCATCGCCGCCATGGTGATGTTCGTCGCGCTGATCACCGGCATCATCACCCACAAGAAAATCTTCAAGGACTTCTTCACCTTCCGCCCGCGCAAAGGCCAGCGCTCCTGGCTGGACGGGCACAACGCGGTGGGTGTGTTGGTGCTGCCGTTTCACCTGATGATCACCTACAGCAGCCTGGTGATTTTCATGAGCATGGTCATGCCTGCGCCCATCGTGGCGTCCTATGGCGACGACAGCCGGGCGTTTTTCAGTGAGCTGTTCCCCGCTACTGACAATGCGCCGGCCCTCGGCCAGCCGGGCAAACTGCTGCCGTTGATGCCGATGTACCAGCAGGCGCGGGAACAGTGGGCGGGCGGGCATGTGGGGCGTGTGGCGGTCAACAACCCCGGCGATGTCAACGCGTCGGTCAACGTGTCGCGCGCTGGCTCCGACAGCGTGGTGCATGCCTCCGGCAGTACGTTGTCGTTCAACGGCACCACCGGCGAGCTGTTGCGAGGCAGTGCCGAGCCGTCATTGGCGACGGCCATCGGTGGCAGTTTCTACGGTTTGCACATGGGCCATTTCGCCGGCCCGGTGCTGCGCTGGCTGTACTTTATCTGCGGCTTGGCGGGTACGGCGATGATCGGCACAGGCTTGGTGATCTGGCTGGGCAAGCGCCAGCTCAAGCATGCCAAGGCCTCGGTGATGCCCTTTGAACTGCGGTTGGTAGAAGTGCTGAATATTGCCAGCATGTCTGGCTTGATGATCGCCATCGCGGCGTTTTTCTGGGCTAACCGCCTGCTGCCGGTGAGCTTCACCGCGCGTTCCGACTGGGAAGTGCAGGCGTTCTTTATCGCCTGGGCCCTGAGCCTGTTGCACGCCTTGCTGCGGCGCGGTCGCCAGGGCTGGGTCGAGCAACTGAGCTTCGGCGCGCTGTTGTTTGCCGCCATTCCATTGCTCAACGCCATCACCACCTCGCATCACTTGGGTGTCTCTGTGCCAAGCGGCGACTGGGCGATGGCCGGCTTCGACCTCACCTGCCTGGCCAGTGGCGCGTTCCTCGCCTGGGCAGCCTGGAAGATGCATCACCGCAGCGCGCCGCTACCCAAGGCTGAGCGTGCCCGCGGGTTAACACTCAAGCAGCAGGCCAACTGATGCTTCTGGCGCTTTTGATGTGCTACGCCGGGTTCATGGCACTGTGCTTGTCCACCGACCGTCACCACGGCGAATTGCTGCACAGCAAACCCACAGCCATTCGGCGCCTGGGGTTGCGGGTGGGCGGTTGGTTGTTGCTGGGCGTGTCGATCTGGCCGTCGGTGCTGGGCGCCGGTTGGAGTCAGGGCCTGGTGGAGTGGTGCGCGGTGTTGATGCTCAGCGCCTTGCTGCTGGTGTTGCTGTTGCCGTATCGGCCAAGGCTGGCCTTGATCCTGGCGGGGCTCGCCCTGTTGGCCAGCCCTGTTGCGGCGTTCGCCCTCTCTTGAGCCGGCCATGAGGAGCCATCGACCGCAATCTCCTCAGGACACTCCGCACGCGGATGCAGCGGGGGGACGCGCGCATTTCCTGCAGGTGTTTTTGTCCCAGCGCTCGCAAATGGAGGCGTTGGTCAGCCGCCGTGTGGGTTGCCGCGCCACGGCAGCCGACCTGGTGCAGGATTTGTTCCTGCGCTTCTGGCGTCGCCCGCTGGTGCAGGTCGAAGAATTGAGCACCTACCTGCTGCGCTGCGCCGGCAACATCGCCATCGACCACCTGCGCAGCGAAGGCGCGCGAGCACGCAGCAGCGAAGGCTGGCTGCCGGAACAATCTGATCACCAAGGCTGCGAACCCCAGGCAGCGTTGGAGGCGGGCAATGATCTGCGCCATGTGGAAGCCGCCTTGCGCAGCTTGCCCGAGCGCACCCGCCAGATTTTCCTGCTTAACCGCATCCACGGCCGCAAGTACGCCGAAATCGCCAAGGCCATGGGCCTGTCCCAAAGCGCCGTGGAAAAACATATGATGCGCGCCCTCGAAGCCTGCAAGGCCAGCCTTCGCGAACCACCGCCTCCACGCATGCCAGGGAAAGCCCCGTGAACCTCACGCCCACGCCCGCCCAGGAACAGGCCGCACTCGATTGGTTGTGCCTGCTGCATGACCAGCCCAGCAGCGGCGACCAGGCCACGTTCAGCCGCTGGTTACGTGCAGATCCCGCACACGTCGAGGCCTACTCCCAAGCCCAGGTGCTCTGGGAATTAAGCGAAGTACCGGCGCGCCAACTGGCCGATGAGGACGCGCTCGCCTTGCAGCGCTACCTCAATACGATCAACGCCTCCAAACGCTCCCGGGTAGCGCGTTGGTCTGGTGCCTTGGCCGTCGCCGCCTGCCTGCTGCTGATGGTGTCGATGGGCGCCGGTTGGCAGCCGTCACGCTGGGTCGATGAGTGGGGCGCCGATTATGTGACGGCGCCGGGTGAGGTAAAGACCTTCACCCTGGCCGATCAATCCAAGGTCACCCTCGACGCCGACAGCGCCATCTCTGTAGATTTCAGCCAGGGCGAACGGCACATCCAATTGCGCCGTGGTGCAGGTTTTTTCAGTGTGACCCACACCGGCCAACCCTTCGTGGTGGAGGCGAACGGCGGTGAAACGCGAGTACTGGGAACGCAGTTTGAAGTGCGCCTGCAACCTGACGGCGCCGAGGTCACCGTGCTGTCCGGCCGTGTGGGTGTGACGCCCTCGAAACAGGGCCAGCAACAGGTGCTGACAGCGGGCCAGCAAGTGGCCTATGCCGATGGTATTGCCGACCCTTTGCATGGGGTCGACAGCGCCTCACGCCTGGCTTGGCGCGAAGGTTGGCTCAACTACTACAGGGCACCCCTGGCCGATGTGGTCCAGGACCTGAGGCGTTATTACCCCGGCCGAATTCTTCTGCTTAACGAAAACATGGCCGCCAAACGCGTCAGCGGCAGCTTTCCGAGCCAGGACCCCGTAGCGGTCTTGAACGCCTTGCAAGCGGTGTTGGGCTTTGAACAGCACAGCCTGTTGGGCCGCATGATTGTGGTGCGCTAGGCCCGCAGCGCCTTCATCGAACCTTCATCGCAATCGCCACAACCTGTCACCAAACGGTTACACGTGCCGTGGATCATCCCTGGGTTCCTGAACAAGTGGTCAGGAAGCTCGCATCTGCCCCATACAACACAACAATGTCAGTAAGGGATCTACACGTGAACCACAACACTCTTTATGCCCTGCTCCTCGCATCGGGCCTGGGCGGCTTTGCGCCGCTGGTTTTGGCCGATGATGCCCAGGATGTAGGCTCGGTGAACATCGCCGGCAAGCAAACCCTTGGCAGCGGCCACATGATTCTCGAAGAAAGTGCCAAGGCACGCTCGACGGTGACCAAGCAAGCCATGGACGAAATGTCGGCCACCGCCAACGCCATCGACAAGCTCAAGTACACGCCGGGCATCAACGTTTCCAGTGATGACGCCAGCGGCACCAGTGGCACCAGTTTTACCATGCGGGGCATGAGTTCCGACCAGGTCGGCGTCTCGGTGGACGGCGTGCCGATCAACGATTCGGGCAACTACAGTGTGTACTCCAACCAGTTGGGCGACCCGGAAAACCTGGCCGAAGTGTTCGCCACCCAAGGTTCCTCCGAGGCCGACGGCCCGCACATCGGCTCCAGCGGCGGCAACATTGGCATGATCACCATTCGCCCGACCAAGGACGCCGGGGTTTTCGCCAAACAGATCGTCGGTGCCAACGCCCTGCGCAAGACCTTCGTGCGAGCGAACACCGGGGATGTGGGTGGCCTGAAAACCTGGGTGTCGGCATCCCACCTGGAAGGTGACAAATGGCGCGGCAAGGGCACTCTGCGCAGCGACAAGATCGAGTGGAGCAGCCTGTTCGAAGGGGATAACGGCAACTCCACATTGGCCACGGTCAAGTACAACAAGCAGGAAAACTACAACTACAACAGCCTTAGCAAGGCGCAGTTCGACACCGAAGGACGGCGTAAGGATTACGCGCAAAGCCCGGTGTACAAGGCTGGTTTGCTGTCGGCGTCCTACAAGCTCAACCGCAACCCGTTCGAAAGCGTCAACGCCACGCTGACCCAGCGCTGGCAACTGCAGGACAATTTGTCGCTGACGCTCACGCCGTATTACTACTGGGCCAACGGTGGCAGCTTCAGCGGCCAGACGGCTTCCAACCTGGGGCCAAAGTCCGACAAGGCCGGCAACTACGACCTGAGTAACCTGCAATCGGCCAACTATTACCGCCCTTCGTGGACCGAAACCTGGCGCCCTGGCTTCACGGCGAAAATGAAGTGGGACATCAACGAAGAACACAGCCTGGACTATGGCTACTGGTACGAACGCGCACGCCAGCGCCAGACCCAGCCCTTTATCGGCATTAACAACGAAGGTGCCCCCGACGATGTGTGGGGCGACTACAACAGCGGCGGCCAGGTGGTCGACAAAAACGGCGCTACGGTCCAGGGCCGTCACTACTACACCGTCACTCCCGCGCAGAAGCTCTGGGTACAGGACAACTGGCAAGCCACACCGGACCTGAGTTTTGTTGGCGGCGTGGCCTACCAATATGTCGAGCGTGACGGCAACAACCTCGGCAGCCTGTACGACACACCGGAGAAGCGTAACACCCGCTACCACCAGTTCCTGCCCAACTTCAGCGCCAAGTACCAGGTCGATGAAAGCAACCAGGCGTTCTACAACGTCACCCGCAATATGCGCACGCCGCCCAACTACGTGCTGTACAACAAGGGCGACTCCGTCAGCCTCAAGTCCGAATTGAGCTGGAACCAGGAACTGGGCTGGCGCTACACCGAAGACGACATGGCCTTGAGTGCGACCCTGTTCTACATCAGCTTCAAGGATCGCCAGGTCTCGACCACCGACGCCAGCGGTGACTACATGGTGCTCAACGTCGGCACTGTCGATAACAAAGGCTTGGAGCTGGAATGGAGCGGCCTGTTGCCGCACAACTTCAATTACTACGCGTCCTATACCTACACCCAGTCTGAGCAGAAGGACGACCTGCTCAGCAAGAACGTGCTGCTACCAACCTCGGGCAAGCAATTGGCCAACGTGCCGGAAAACATGTTCAACCTGGTGTTCGGGTATGACGATTCGCGGTTCTACGGCAACATTGCAGGCAAATATGTCGGCAGTTTCTATGGCGATTTGACCAACAAGGAGAAGATTGAAGGCCGTACGGTGTTTGACCTGAACGCGGGTATTTATTTGCCGGTGGATAAGAAGGTCATCAAGTCGGCGGCACTGCGGTTTTCGATGCTCAACGTGTTCGACAAGGAGTACTTGAGTTCGGCGCGTACGGTGGCGTTCAACTCGGCGCCGGTGAACGGGTTGGGGGCGAGCACGGCGTATTACAACGTGGGTGAGGAGCGCACGGCGATGGTGTCGCTGGAAGCCAACTTCTAAGGTCACCACACAACCCAATGTGCAGAGCTGACGTGTGTGGGAGCTGGCTTGCCTGCGATAGCGGTGTATCAGTCACAGGTATTGACCCTGTTATACCGCCATCGCAGGCAAGCCAGCTCCCACATTTGATTGGGTGTTACTTCAGGGCGGCCATGATCGCTTCAGGGTTGTAGTCGCGAATCAAGGTCCCATTTACATCCACAAACGGAATCCCGCCACCGCCCAGTGCCTCGTACGCCTTGCGCGCCTCGGCATCCTTCTCTATATCGACGGCCTGGTACGGGATACCCTTCTGGTCCAGAAAACGCCGGATCTGCTTGCAGTACCCACACCACTCGGTGGCATAGAGCACCACCCGCGCCGAGGCGCGTACGTGCTCGGGCGCCACCTGGGACGGGTTGAACAGCCGCTCCACCTTGCCCCAGTTCTGGATCGCAACCACCACCAGCAGCACCAGCAGGACTTTCTTGAGTACCCCGCCCAGCATCAGTTACGGCGCTTGAGCTGGTCGGTCAGTTGGGTCGGCAGGCCCTTGATGATCAAGGTGCCGGCGGCTTCGTCGTACTCGATCTTGTCGCCCAGCAGGTGCGCTTCAAAGCTGATGGACAGGCCCTCGGCGCGCCCGGTGAAGCGGCGGAACTGGTTGAGGGTGCGTTTGTCGGCCGGAATTTCCGGCGACAGGCCGTAATCCTTGTTGCGGATGTGGTCGTAGAAGGCTTTTGGCCGGTCTTCATCGATCAGGCCCGAGAGCTCTTCCAGGCCCATGGGTTCGCCGAGCTTCGCCTGGCTGCTGGCGTAGTCCACCAGGGTCTTGGTTTTCTCGCGGGCGGACTCGTCGGGCAAGTCTTCGCTTTCGACGAAGTCACTGAACGCCCTGAGCAGGGTGCGGGTTTCGCCCGGGCCATCCACGCCTTCCTGGCAGCCGATAAAGTCGCGGAAGTACTCCGAGACCTTCTTGCCGTTCTTGCCTTTGATGAAGGAGATGTACTGCTTGGACTGCTTGTTGTTCTGCCACTCGGAGACGTTGATACGCGCCGCCAGGTGCAACTGGCCCAGGTCCAGGTGGCGCGAGGGCGTCACGTCCAGCTCGTCGGTCACCGCCACGCCTTCGCTGTGGTGCAGCAGGGCGATGGCCAGGTAGTCGGTCATGCCTTGCTGGTAATGGGCAAACAGCACATGGCCGCCGGTGGAGAGGTTGGATTCCTCCATCAGCTTCTGCAGGTGCTCTACCGCCGTGCGGCTGAAGCTGGTGAAGTCCTGGCCACCGTCAAAGTACTCCTTCAACCAACCGCTGAACGGGTGCGCGCCGGACTCGGCATGGAAGAAACCCCAGGCCTTGCCTTGTTTGGCGTTGTAGCTCTCGTTGAGGTCGGCAAGCATGTTCTCGATGGCGGCGGACTCGGCCAGTTCCGTGTCGCGGGCGTGAAGAACTGCGGGTGTGCCGTCGGGTTTTTTGTCGATCAGGTGGACGATGCAATGACGGATCGGCATAGGCTTCTCGGCTGGTTGAAGGGGGAGCGGTTGGCCTCCCCGAAAAGTCGCCCAGTGTACCGCACCCATTGGTCAAGACGTGCCCCGAACGGCATTTTGCACGCCCTGTGACTGGCCATATGCCTTTTTTTCACGGTTTAGAGCGATAAAGCTGACCAAATGGGTATGTTGAGGCGGATATTTCCCCGTCTCTGTGCTAGTTTTGCCCCGTCTTACGCCAAGTCTCGGCGTTAAGCGTGCATTCAGCATTTGTCAGGTCGAACCAATCCCCGTTTCAAGCATCTATAACCCCGATCTCCGTGGTTATGGCCGGGGATGCCAGGCCATGACGGTCGGGCTCGACGGCTGACACTGCACTCTGCAATCCATATGAATTTGATAGGGAAGGAACACCACAATGGCTATTACTAAAGACCAACTGATCGCTGACCTGGCTGAAGCAGTAGACGCACCGAAAACTACCGTGCGTGCTCTGCTGGACCAACTGAGCCAAGTTGTTGCTGATCAGCTGGAAAATGGCGGCGAAATCACTCTGCCAGGCGTTGGCAAACTGAAAGTGACCGAGCGTCCTGCCCGTACTGGCCGTAACCCTTCGACTGGCGCTGCCATCGAAATCGCTGCCAAGAAAGTTATCAAGCTGGTTGTGGCTAAAGGCCTGACCGACGCTGTTAACAAGTAAGACGCAGCAAAAAAACCGTGCTTCGGAGTGATCCGGGCACGGTTTTTTATTGCCTGCGTTTTTATTGTGTGGCGGGCTTATCGAACCCAGCGCTGGCGCCAGATCTGCTGCTCGTTCTTGGTCTGGAACGTCCAGGCCACAAAGCGGCTCTGCTTCTGCCCCTGGGACATCTCTACTACCTGGCTTTCCAGCACGCCAGCTTTTTTCAGCGCCGTTTCGATCGCCGGCAAGTTGGAGGCTTTGGACACCAGGGTGCTGAACCACAGCACTTTATGCGCAAAGTGCGCGCTTTCGGCGATCAACTGCGTCACAAACCGCGCTTCGCCACCTTCACACCACAGTTCGGCCGATTGACCACCGAAGTTAAGCACCGGCAACTTGCGTTTCGGGTCGGCCTTGCCCAAGGCGCGCCATTTACGCTCGCTGCCTTTGGTTGCTTCGTCCATGGATGCATGGAAGGGCGGATTGCACATCGTAAGGTCAAAGCGCTCACCCGGCTCCAGCAGGCCCAACAGGATCTGCTTGGGGTTGGGTTGCTGGCGCAGCTGGATGACCTTGCTCAGGTCGTTGGACTGCACGATGGCCTTGGCGGCGGACACGGCGATCGGGTCGACCTCCGAGCCCAGGAAGTTCCAGCGGTACTCCATATAGCCAATCAGCGGGTACACGCAGTTGGCGCCCATACCGATGTCCAGCACCTTGACGATCGAGCCTCGCGGGATCTTGCCGTCGTTGACGCTGGCCAGCAGGTCGGCGAGGAAATGCACATAGTCAGCACGCCCCGGCACTGGCGGGCACAGGTAGTCCGCCGGGATATCCCAATGCTGGATGCCATAGAACGACTTGAGCAGCGCCCGGTTGAACACCCGCACTGCATCCGGGCTGGCGAAGTCGATGCTCTCTTTGCCGTAGGGGTTGATGATCACGAATTTGGCCAGTTCAGGCGTGGTCTTGATCAGCGCCGGGAAGTCGTAACGGCCCGTGTGGCGGTTGCGCGGGTGCAGGGTGGCCTCTTTGCGTGGCGCGACGGGTTTGGCCGTGGCGGCGGTTTTAGGCTTCTTGCGCGGAGGTTTGGGCGTAGTGGGGGCGGTCATGATGATTCTGGGTTTGGCTCAAAGTGGCGGTCATTGTCACACATTCCCGGGGACAACTCGGTCAAATGTGGGAGCTGGCTTGCCTGCGATGCAGGCGACTGGGTGTATCAGGCAGACTGAGGTGATGCTATCGCTGGCAAGCCAGCTCCCACAGGGATAGGGTTTTGATTGGGAAATGGTGTCGTTTGCCTGGACAAAAAAAGAGACCCGAAGGCCTCTTTTTTTACACGGCGCAAGCCTTACAGGCTGGAAATCCGCGCGTGTTGCTCCGCCAGCTTGCCCAAGGCCTGTTCAGCCTCGGCCAACTTGGCGCGTTCTTTCTCGATCACTTCAGCTGGCGCTTTGTCGACGAACGCCGCGTTGGACAGCTTGCCGCCCACTCGCTGCACTTCGCCTTGCAGGCGCGCAATTTCCTTGTCGAGGCGGGCAAGTTCCGCGCCCTTGTCGATCAGGCCGGCCATCGGCACCAGCACTTCCATATCACCGACCAACGCGGTGGCAGACAACGGTGCTTCGGCATCGGCAGCCAATACGGTGATCGACTCCAGCTTGGCCAGTTTCTTGAGCAGCGCATCGTTCTCGCTGAGGCGACGCTGGTCTTCGGCACTGGCGTTCTTGACGAACACGGCCAGCGGCTTGCCCGGCCCGATGTTCATCTCGGCGCGGATGTTGCGTGTGCCGAGCATCAGGGTCTTGAGCCATTCGATATCGCTTTCGGCGGCCTCATCGATGCGCGCTTCGTTGGCCACCGGCCAAGGTTGCAGCATGATGGTCTTGCCTTCGATACCGGCCAGCGGCGCCAGGCGCTGCCAGATTTCTTCGGTGATGAACGGCATGAACGGATGCGCCAGGCGCAGCGCCACTTCGAGCACGCGCACCAGGGTGCGACGGGTGCCGCGCTGGCGTTCGACCGGGGCGTTCTCGTCCCACAGTACCGGCTTGGACAGTTCCAGGTACCAGTCGCAATACTGGTTCCAGATGAACTCGTACAGGGCCTGTGCGGCCAGGTCGAAACGGAACTGGTCGAGCTGGCGGGTCACTTCGGCTTCGGTGCGCTGCAGCTGCGAGATGATCCAGCGATCCGCCAGGCTCAGCTCATAGGCTTCGCCGTTCTGGCCGCAGTCTTCGCCTTTGTCCAGCACGTAGCGCGCCGCGTTCCAGATCTTGTTGCAGAAGTTGCGATAGCCTTCGACGCGGCCCATGTCGAACTTGATGTCGCGACCGGTGGAGGCCAGCGAGCAGAAGGTGAAGCGCAGAGCGTCGGTGCCGTAGCTGGCGATGCCGTCGGCGAATTCGTCGCGGGTCTGCTTCTCGATCTTTTTCGCCAGTTTCGGCTGCATCAGGCCCGAGGTGCGTTTCTGCACCAGGGTTTCCAGGTCGATGCCGTCGATGATGTCCAGCGGGTCCAGGACGTTACCCTTGGACTTGGACATCTTCTGGCCCTGGCCGTCGCGTACCAGGCCGTGTACGTACACGGTCTTGAACGGTACCTGCGGGGTGCCGTCTTCGTTCTTCACCAGGTGCATGGTGAGCATGATCATCCGGGCAACCCAGAAGAAAATGATGTCGAAGCCGGTGACCAGCACGTCGGTGGAGTGGAATTTCTTCAGGAACTCGGTCTGCTGCGGCCAGCCCAGGGTAGAGAAGGTCCACAGGCCCGAACTGAACCAGGTGTCCAGTACGTCGTTGTCCTGTTGCAGCGCGATGTCGGCGCCGAGGTTGTGCTTGGCACGCACTTCGGCTTCGTCGCGGCCTACATAAACCTTGCCCGATTCGTCATACCAGGCCGGAATACGGTGGCCCCACCACAGCTGACGGCTGATGCACCAGTCCTGGATGTCGCGCATCCACGAGAAGTACATGTTTTCGTACTGTTTGGGCACGAACTGGATGCGGCCATCTTCCACGGCGGCAATCGCAGGTTCTGCCAGCGGCTTGGTGGACACGTACCACTGGTCGGTCAGCCACGGCTCGATCACGGTGCCGGAGCGGTCGCCCTTCGGCACTTTCAGGCCGTGGTCGTCGACGCTGACCAGCAAACCGGCGGCGTCGAAGGCAGCTACGATCTGCTTGCGCGCTTCAAAACGGTCCAGACCTGCGTATTCGGCGGGGATCTTGCCGTCGATGCTGTCGTTCAGCGAGCCGTCCAGGTTGAACACCTGGCAGGCCGGCAATACGGCGGCATTTTTGTCGAAGATGTTCAGCAGCGGCAGGTTGTGGCGCTTGCCGACTTCGTAGTCGTTGAAATCGTGGGCCGGGGTGATTTTCACGCAGCCGGTGCCGAACTCAGGGTCGCAATAGTCATCCGCGATGATCGGGATGCGGCGGCCAACCAGCGGCAGTTCGACAAACTTGCCGATCAGCGCCTGGTAGCGCTCGTCGTTCGGGTTAACAGCGACGGCGGCATCGCCGAGCATGGTTTCCGGACGGGTAGTGGCGACGATCAGGTAATCATTGCCTTCAGCGGTCTTGGCGCCGTCGGCCAGCGGGTACTTGAGGTTCCACAGGAAGCCTTTCTCGTCGTGGTTTTCCACTTCAAGGTCGGAAATCGCCGTGTGCAACTTGGTGTCCCAGTTGACCAGGCGCTTGCCGCGGTAGATCAGGCCGTCTTCGTGCAGGCGCACGAAGGCTTCCTTTACGGCTTCGGACAGGCCGTCGTCCATGGTGAAGCGCTCGCGGCTCCAGTCTACGGACGAACCCAGGCGACGGATCTGACGGCTGATATTGCCGCCGGACTGGTCTTTCCATTCCCAGACTTTCTCCAGGAATTTCTCGCGACCCAGGTCGTGACGGTTCTGGCCGGTGGCTTCCAGTTGGCGTTCCACCAGCATCTGGGTGGCGATGCCGGCGTGGTCGGTGCCCGGTTGCCACAGGGTGTCGCGACCCTGCATGCGGCGGAAGCGGATCAACGCATCCATGATCGCATTGTTGAAGCCATGGCCCATGTGCAGGCTGCCAGTGACGTTCGGTGGCGGAATCATGATGGTGTACGAGTCGCCCGCACCTTGTGGGGCGAAATAGTTCTCGGACTCCCAGGTGTTGTACCAGGAAGTTTCGATAGCGTGGGGCTGGTAGGTCTTATCCATGCGCGGCGGGACCCTAGTTGGCATTTATTCAGGAAAGCCGGCAAGTATAACGGGGGATAGGGGCGAGGGCGAGGCGAAGACGGTTAAGACCGATGCAGAATTAATGTGGGAGCTGGCTTGCCTGCGATGGCGGTGTTTCAGTCAGCATCTTCGGCGACTGATGCGCCGCCATCGCAGGCAAGCCAGCTCCCACAAGGATGGGGGGGACTTTCAGTTCTGGTATTGGCTGAGCAACCGCTCCATCCGCGCATCCATCCGACGCTTGATCTCGGCTTCGATATGCGGCGCAAAGTCGTCGATCACATCCTGCATGATCAATTGCGCGGCGGCGCGCAGTTCGTTGTCCAGGTGCAGCAGCAGGGCATCGGGGGCTTTTTCGGCGGCTGGGGCGGGTTCAGCAACCACAGGTGCCGGCGCGGCAGGCTTGCCGCCGACCATGTCGAACAGCAGCGGGATCTGTACCTCGCCATCGGCCGTCTCGGTCAGCAGCGGCGGTTGCAAGTTGTCATCACCCAGCAACTGACGGATCGACTCCAGGTCATCCAGCAGGTGGTCGTCTTTTTTCAGCGGGTTTGGAGTGTCCATCATGTACTCAAAGTCGTTGTAGCCGGTGATCTTGCAGAGGATAGCCCTGTTCGCGGTAGAAACGGAAACTCTCCCGCGCGGCCTGACGAATAGCCGGGTCTTCCACCACCACTTCCGCCACACGGGCGAACGCTTGGGCAAAGGCCGGTACTTTCAGGTCGAGGTTGACCAGCAAGTCATGGTGATCGCCGCAGTTGTCTCCCAAGCCCAGCACAACCAGGCTTTCAGGTTCGGATTCGGCGTGGCCGTGGGGCACGAAGCTTTCGCCCTTGAAGCGCCACAGACGGGCATCAAGTTCGTCACGTTGGGCGGCATCGCTGCAGTGCAGGTAGATGCGATGGCCCATACGCCAGGCTTTTTCGGTGAGTTTGCAGGCAAAGTCCAGGCGCGCGAGGGGATCGGCGCTGGGCAATATATAGAAGTCGACTTGGGGCATTGAAAATCCTGGGGTTGGCCTGATGGCCCCTCTGTAGGAGCAAGCTCGCTCCTACAGAGGGGCGCAGGGGCCGCTTAAGCCTTGGCGCGATCCAGCAGGTATTGGGTCAACAGGGGCACCGGACGGCCAGTGGCGCCCTTGTCCTTGCCGCCGCTGGTCCAGGCCGTGCCGGCGATGTCCAGGTGAGCCCAGTTGAAGTTCTTGGCAAAGCGCGACAGGAAGCAGGCCGCCGTGATGGTGCCGGCTTTCGGGCCACCGATGTTGGCGATATCGGCGAACGGGCTGTCGAGCTGTTCCTGGTACTCATCGAACAGCGGCAGTTGCCAGGCGCGGTCGTCGGCGGCCTTGCCGGCGCTGAGCAGTTGCTCGATCAGTTCGTCGTTGTTGCCCAGCAGGCCCGAAGTGTGGGCGCCCAGGGCAACTACGCAGGCACCGGTCAAGGTAGCGATGTCGATCACGGCCTGGGGCTTGAAGCGCTCGGCGTAGGTCAGGGCGTCGCACAGCACCAGACGGCCTTCGGCGTCGGTGTTGAGGATCTCTACGGTCTGGCCGCTCATGGTGGTGACGATATCGCCCGGGCGAGCCGCGCCGCCGCTCGGCATGTTCTCGGCGCAGGCCAGGATGCACACCAGGTTGATCGGCAGCTTGAGTTCCAGCACGGCACGCAGGGTGCCGAACACGCTGGCGGCGCCGCCCATGTCGTACTTCATCTCGTCCATGCCGGCGCCCGGCTTGAGGCTGATGCCGCCGGTATCGAAGGTGATGCCTTTACCTACCAGGGCGTAAGGCTTCTCGGACTTCTTGCCGCCGTTGTATTGCATCACGATCAGGCGTGGCGGCTGGTCGCTGCCCTGGCCCACGGCATAGAACGAGCCCATGCCCAGGTCCTTGATCTTCTTCTCGTCCAGCACTTCAACCTTCAGGCCCTTGAACTCTTTGCCCAATGCCTTGGCCTGTTCGCCCAGGAACGTCGGGTGGCAGATGTTCGGCGGCAGGTTGCCCAGGTCGCGAGTGAACGACATGCCGTTGGCGATGGCCTGGGCGTGGGTGACGGCGCGCTGGACTTCAGCCTGGGCAGCCTTGATGGTCAGCAGGGTGATTTTCTTCAGGGCGCGGGGTTCGGCTTTCTGGCTCTTGAACTGGTCGAAAATATAGCCGCCGTCCACCAGCGACTCAGCCAGCAGTCGGGTCTTGCCGTAGCTGTCGCGGCCCTTGACCACGATTTCATCGAGTGCCAGCACCGCATCGCTGCCGCCCAGGCCCTTGAGGGTGGTGAGGAGACCGCTGACGATCTTGCGAAACGGACGGTCGCCCAGTTCGGCATCCTTGCCCACGCCCACCAGCAAAACGCGCTCGGCTTTAAGGTTGGGCAGGCTCTGCAGCAGCAGGCTCTGGCCGACCTTGCCGGCCAGGTCACCGCGCTTGAGCACTGCGCTGATAGCGCCGCCGCTCAGTTCGTCCAGTTGCTTGGCGGCGACGCCGAGTGTGCGGCCTTCGCCGACAGCGACCACGAGGGTGGCGGTTTTCAACGTTTCGGGGCTAACGCTTTTTACAACCAATTCCATTTTCGGGTCCCTTATCAAGGTCTGTGAGCCGGGAGCTTGTACTCCGGCTTTAAAGCTCGGCAGCGTTGTAAACCGCCAGCGACAAAGGCCGCAGTTTGAACCTCGCCAGCGGAGCCTGACAACCCTTGGCGCACGCTTTGTGCGTGCGCATGAGTAAGCTCCGTGACAGGCGCGGTCAATCACAGGATAATGCGCCATCTTTTTAGCCGGCCCGTGGTAAACGGGTCGACTCGGTATGCTTGCTTGTTTGGCCGCCTTAGCCTGACAACCCTGGAGTGTCTGGTTTGATTGTCTTCCGTTATCTGTCCCGCGAAGTCCTGTTGACCCTGAGTGCCGTGAGTGCGGTGTTGCTGGTCATCATCATGAGTGGTCGTTTCGTCAAGTTCCTGGCCCAAGCCGCCGCCGGCGCCCTGGATCCGGGCTCACTGTTCCTGATCATGGGCTACCGGATGCCCGGCATGCTGCAGTTGATCCTGCCGCTTGGCCTGTTTCTCGGCATATTGCTGGCCTATGGCCGGCTGTACCTGGAAAGCGAGATGACCGTGCTGTCGGCCACCGGCATGAGCCAGCAGCGCCTGCTGGCCATGACCATGGTGCCTGCCGCCGGTGTTGCCCTGGTGGTGGCCTGGTTGAGCATGAGCCTGGCGCCCCAGGGGGCCATGCAATTCCAGTTGCTGCTGAACAAGCAGGATGCGATGACGGAGTTCGACACCCTCGAGCCCGGTCGCTTCCAGGCGCTCAGCGACGGCTCGCGGGTGACCTACACTGAAACCATGACCGACGACCGTTCCAACCTCGGCGGCGTGTTCATTTCCCAGAAGAACCTCGGCCAGAACCAGAAAGACCGTGGCATTACCATCCTGGTGGCCGACAGCGGTCGCCAGGAAATCCGCCCCGATGGCAACCGCTACCTGATCTTGGAAAACGGCTACCGCTACGACGGCAGCCCTGGCCTGGCGGATTATCGGGCGATCAAGTACGACACCTACGGCGTCATGCTGCCCAAGGCCGAGATCAGTGACGAGGTCACCGACCGCGACGCACTGCCCACCTCATCGCTGTTCGGCAGCCCGGAGTTGCGCTCCATCGCCGAGTTGCAATGGCGCCTGTCCCTGCCGCTGCTGGTGTTTATCGTGACCTTGATGGCCGTGCCGCTGTCGCGCGTCAACCCGCGCCAAGGGCGTTTCCTCAAGTTGCTGCCGGCGATCCTGCTGTATATGGCCTACCTGACCATCCTGATTTCTGCCCGTGGTTCCCTGGAAAAGGGCAAGTTGCCGCCAGCGCTGGGCCTGTGGTGGGTGCACGGGGTTTTCCTGATGATCGGCCTGGGGCTGCTCTACTGGGAACCTATCCGTTTGAAAATGAAGAGCCGTCGTGGCCTGAAGGAGTTGGCCCGTGGCTAAGCTTGATCGCTACATCGGCATTAGCGTACTGATCGCCATCCTTGCGGTACTGGGCATCATCCTCGGCCTGGCCTTGTTGTTCGCCTTCATTGATGAAGTGGGCAACGTTACTGACACTTACACAGTCACGGACGTGCTGAGCTACGTCGCACTGACCGCGCCGCGTCGTCTCTACGACATGATGCCAATGGCCGCGCTGATTGGTTGCCTGATCGGCCTGGGTACCCTGGCCAGCAACAGCGAGCTGACCATCATGCGCGCCGCCGGGGTGTCTATCGGCCGTATCGTCTGGGCGGTGATGAAGCCGATGCTGCTGCTGATGGCGTGCAGCGTGCTGATCGGTGAGTACGTCGCGCCACCGGCCGAAGCCACCGCCCAGGCCAATCGCGCCCTGGCCCAGGGTTCGGGCGATGCGCAAAGCGCCAAGCATGGCCTGTGGCACCGCCAAGGTGACGAGTTCATCCACATCAATGCCGTGCAGCCGGGTGGCCTGTTGATCGGGGTGACCCGCTACACCTTCGACAAAGAACGGCACATGCTGTCGTCCAGCTTCGCCAAGCGCGCGCAGTACAGTGGCGAGCAATGGCAACTGAGCGACGTCACCACCACGCACTTCCGTAACGTGGGCCAGGGCACCCAGTCCAGCACCGAAGTGGTCAACGTGCCGACCGAACAGTGGGATATCGCCCTCAAGCCGGAATTGCTCAATACCGTGGTCATGGTGCCGGAAGCCCTGCCGATCTCCGGTTTGTGGAGCTATATCCACTACCTCAAGGAACAGGGTTTGAACAATGGCCGCTACTGGCTGGCGTTCTGGGTAAAAGTCTTGCAGCCGGTGGTTACCGCCGCCTTGGTGTTGATGGCGATTTCCTTCATTTTCGGGCCATTACGCTCCGTGACCCTGGGCCAACGGGTATTTACCGGCGTGCTGGTGGGCTTCACCTTCCGCATCGCCCAGGATTTGCTTGGGCCGTCGAGCCTGGTATTCGGCTTCTCGCCGCTGTTTGCGGTGCTGGTGCCTACGGCCATCTGTGCCGTGGCTGGGTTCTGGCTGCTGCGCCGGGCGGGTTGAAGCCGCGCTCGCGAAAGTCTGCGAAACGCCGCGTTTATCCAGAATAAGCGCGTTATCGTTGGCGATTTTCGCGAGCAAGCTCGCTCCTACAGTTTTAAGCCCCATTAAAGTGGGGCTTTTTTGTATTGGTCAGCAAAGATGACGTCTGGCCTGAGCATCAGGTACAATTCCCGGCTATTTTTCAGCGGGCAATCTGCCTGCAGCCTTTTTGAGTGTTGATCCGTGAGTGATTTGAGTCATATCCGCAATTTCTCCATCATCGCCCACATTGACCATGGCAAGTCGACGCTGGCCGATCGATTTATCCAGATGTGCGGCGGCCTTGCCGAGCGTGAAATGGAAGCCCAGGTACTGGACTCCATGGACCTCGAACGCGAGCGCGGGATCACCATCAAGGCCCACAGCGTCACGCTGTACTACAAGGCCAAAGACGGCATCACTTACCAACTGAACTTCATTGACACCCCTGGCCACGTTGACTTCACCTACGAAGTCAGCCGTTCGCTGGCGGCCTGTGAAGGTGCGTTGCTGGTGGTCGATGCCGGCCAGGGCGTCGAGGCGCAGTCGGTTGCCAACTGCTACACCGCGATCGAGCAGGGCCTGGAAGTCATGCCCGTGCTCAACAAGATCGACCTGCCCCAGGCCGAGCCTGAGCGCGTCAAGGAAGAGATCGAGAAGATCATCGGCATCGATGCCACCGACGCCGTCACCTGCAGCGCCAAGACCGGCCTGGGTGTCGACGAAGTGCTCGAACGCCTGGTGCACACCATTCCCGCGCCGACCGGCAACTACGAAGATCCGCTGCAAGCGTTGATCATCGACTCCTGGTTCGACAACTACCTGGGCGTTGTGTCCCTGGTGCGCGTGCGCCATGGCCGTGTGAAGAAGGGCGACAAGATCCTGGTCAAGTCCACCGGCAAGATCCACCTGGTGGACAGCGTCGGTGTATTCAACCCCAAGCACACCGCTACCGTTGATCTGAAAGCCGGTGAAGTAGGTTTCATTATCGCCGGCATCAAGGACATTCATGGTGCGCCAGTAGGTGACACCCTGACCTTGAGCTCCACGCCAGACGTCGACGTGCTGCCCGGCTTCAAGCGCATCCAGCCACAGGTCTACGCCGGCCTGTTCCCGGTCAGCTCCGATGACTTCGAAGATTTCCGCGAAGCCCTGCAAAAACTGACCCTCAACGACTCGTCGTTGCAGTACACCCCGGAAAGCTCCGACGCCCTGGGCTTCGGCTTCCGTTGCGGGTTCCTGGGCATGCTGCACATGGAGATCATCCAGGAGCGCCTTGAGCGCGAATACGACCTGGACCTGATCACCACCGCGCCAACCGTTATTTTTGAGTTGCTGCTCAAAACCGGTGAAACGATTTACGTCGACAACCCCTCCAAGCTTCCGGACCTGTCGGCCATCGAAGACATGCGCGAGCCGATCGTGCGGGCCAATATCCTGGTACCGCAGGAACACTTGGGCAACGTCATTACACTGTGTATCGAAAAGCGTGGCGTGCAGCGCGACATGCTGTTCCTCGGTACTCAGGTACAAGTGACCTACGATATGCCGATGAACGAAGTGGTCCTGGACTTCTTCGACCGTCTCAAGTCCACCAGTCGCGGCTATGCTTCGCTGGACTACCATTTCGATCGTTACCAATCGGCTAATCTGGTGAAACTGGATGTGCTGATCAACGGCGACAAGGTAGATGCCCTGGCACTGATCGTGCACAAGGACAACGCGCATTACAAAGGTCGCCAACTGACCGAGAAGATGAAAGAACTGATTCCGCGCCAGATGTTCGACGTCGCGATCCAGGCCGCCATCGGCGGGCAGATCATTGCACGGACCTCCGTCAAGGCTCTCAGAAAGAACGTACTGGCCAAATGCTACGGCGGTGACGTAAGCCGTAAGCGCAAACTGCTTGAGAAGCAAAAGGCCGGTAAAAAACGCATGAAGCAAGTAGGCAACGTGGAAGTTCCACAAGAAGCCTTCCTTGCGGTGCTCAGGTTGGATAGTTAGGTCCTATGTCACTAAATTTCCCGCTGTTGCTGGTCATTGCCGTTGCCGTCTGTGGTCTCCTGGCGTTGCTCGATCTGGTGTTCTTCGCCCCGCGTCGTCGGGCGGCCATTGCTTCCTATCAGGGCAGCGTCAGCCAGCCCGATGCGGTGGTGGTCGAGAAGCTGAACAAAGAGCCCTTGCTGGTTGAGTACGGCAAGTCGTTCTTCCCGGTGTTGTTCATCGTGCTGGTGTTGCGCTCGTTTCTGGTAGAGCCGTTCCAGATCCCTTCGGGGTCGATGAAACCGACCCTGGATGTGGGCGACTTCATCCTGGTGAACAAGTTTTCCTACGGCATTCGCCTACCGGTGATCGACAAAAAAGTCATCCCCGTGGGTGACCCGCAGCGCGGCGATGTGATGGTGTTCCGCTACCCAAGCGACCCGAACGTCAACTACATCAAACGTGTGGTCGGCCTGCCGGGCGACGTGGTGCGCTACACCAGCGACAAGCGCCTGTTCATCAACGGTGAGTCGGTGGCCGAGAAGCTGCTGGGCGCCGAGCCGAATACCCTGGGCAGCGCCGAGCTGTACCAGGAAAAACTCGGCGCGGTGGAGCACCAAATCCGCAAGGAAATGAGCCGCTACCGCGCGATGCCGGATGGCCAGTGGAAAGTGCCTGCCGGGCATTACTTCATGATGGGCGACAACCGCGACAACTCCAACGACAGCCGCTACTGGGATGACCCCAACATTCCCAAGGACCTGCTGGGCATGGTGCCCGACGAGAACATTGTCGGCAAAGCCTTCGCGGTCTGGATGAGTTGGCCGGAACCCAAGCTCAGCCACCTGCCGAACTTCTCGCGGGTCGGGCTGATCAAGTAATACAAGCGGCGCTGTGAACACAGCGCCGAATGCTTTTCTGGGGCTTGGACATTTTCCGATGCCCGGTACCCATCAGGATTTGAATTTGAACACTGCGTCAATCGTCGATGGCCGCCGGTGCCATCAACTAGATATGGATAAACCGTGACCGTTTCTCTAAGTCGTCTCGAGCGTCAGCTCGGCTACACCTTCAAGGACCAGGAATTGATGGTCCTTGCCCTCACACACCGCAGCTTTGCAGGGCGCAATAACGAGCGCCTGGAATTCCTCGGTGACGCTATCCTCAATTTCGCCGCCGGCGAGGCGCTGTTCGAGCGCTTCCCCCAAGCGCGAGAAGGCCAGCTGTCGCGCCTGCGCGCACGCCTTGTGAAAGGCGAGACCCTGGCCGTGCTGGCCCGAGGCTTTGGCCTGGGCGAGTACCTGCGGCTGGGTTCCGGTGAGTTGAAAAGCGGCGGTTTCCGTCGCGAGTCAATCCTGGCTGATGCCCTGGAAGCCTTGATCGGTGCGATCTACCTCGATGCCGGGATGGAGACGGCCAAGGAACGCGTTGTCGCCTGGCTGGCCTCGGAAATCGAAAGCCTGACGCTGGTAGACACCAACAAGGATCCCAAGACCCGCCTGCAAGAGTACCTGCAGTCCCGCGGTTGCGAACTGCCACGCTACGAAGTGGTGGATATCCAGGGCGAGCCCCATTGCCGGGTGTTCTTCGTGGAATGTGAAATCACTTTATTGAACGAAAAAAGCCGAGGTCAGGGTGTGAGCCGTCGTATTGCCGAACAGGTAGCGGCCGCTGCAGCACTGATTGCCCTGGGCGTGGAGAATGGCCATGACTGATTCAACCGCAACACGCTGTGGCTATGTTGCCATCGTCGGCCGCCCGAACGTGGGCAAGTCCACGCTGCTCAACCACATCCTCGGCCAGAAGCTCGCGATCACCTCGCGCAAGCCCCAGACCACCCGCCACAACATGCTGGGCATCAAGACCGAAGGCAACGTGCAAGCGGTGTATGTCGATACCCCTGGCATGCACAAAGGCGGCGAGAAAGCCCTGAACCGCTACATGAACAAGACCGCCTCGGCCGCGTTGAAAGACGTCGACGTGGTGATCTTCGTGGTTGACCGCACCAAGTGGACCGACGAAGACCAGATGGTCCTCGAGCGTGTGCAATACGTGACCGGCCCGTTGATCGTCGCGCTGAACAAGACCGACCGTATCGAAGACAAAGCCGAGCTGATGCCGCACCTGACCTGGTTGCAGGAGCAACTGCCGAACGCCCAGATCATGCCGATCTCGGCCCAGCACGGCCACAACCTCGAAGCCCTGGAGCGCGTGATCGCCGGTTACCTGCCAGAAAACGAGCACTTCTTCCCGGAAGACCAGATCACCGACCGCAGCAGCCGCTTCCTTGCCGCCGAACTGGTCCGCGAGAAAATCATGCGCCAGATGGGCGCCGAGCTGCCGTACCAGATCACCGTCGAAATCGAAGAATTCAAGCAGCAGGGCAAGACCTTGCATATCCATGCGTTGATCCTCGTCGAACGTGACGGCCAGAAGAAAATCATCATTGGCGACAAGGGCGAGCGCATCAAGCGCATCGGCACCGAAGCGCGCAAGGATATGGAGTTGCTGTTCGACTCCAAGATCATGCTCAACCTGTGGGTGAAGGTGAAGGGTGGCTGGTCCGATGATGAGCGTGCGTTGCGCTCCCTGGGCTACGGCGACCTGTAACGGGCCTCGAACACACTGCAAAACTTTGTGGGAGCGGGCTTGCCCGCGATGAGGATGTAACATTCGGCAGAGATGTTGACTGTGACGCCGCCATCGCGGGCAAGCCCGCTCCCACATTGGATCGGTGCTGTTTCACGTTCTGCGAGAGAGCCTCATGTCCGCCTCCCCCCCCAGCCAACTTGCCTATGTCCTGCACAGCCGCGCCTACCGCGAAACCAGTGCGCTGGTGGACTTCCTCACGCCCCAAGGCCGCCTGCGCGCGGTATTGCGCAGCGCGCGGGGCAAGGCGGGCACCTTGGCGCGGCCGTTCGTGGCGCTGGACGTGGAGTTTCGCGGCAAGGGCGAGCTGAAAAACGTCGGCCGCCTGGAAAGCGTTGGCACCTCTGCCTGGCTCAATGGCGATGCGTTATTCAGCGGCCTTTACCTCAATGAGCTGCTGATCCGCCTGCTGCCCGCCGAAGACCCGCACCCGGCAGTCTTTGATCACTACGCTGCCACCTTGCTGGCCCTCGCTGAAGGCCGTCCGCTGGAACCGCTGCTGCGCGCTTTCGAATGGCGTTTGCTCGACGACCTTGGCTACGGCTTCGAACTGGCCAACGACTTGCACGGAGAGCCCATCGCCGCCGATGGCATGTATCGCCTGCAAGTCGATGCGGGGCTTGAGCGCGTGTACCTGCTGCAGCCCGGCCTGTTTCAGGGCACCGAACTGCTGGCCATGAGTGAAGCCGACTGGCACGCTCCCGGTGCGCTGTCCGCCGCCAAGCGCCTGATGCGCCAGGCCCTGGCCGTGCACCTGGGCGGGCGGCCGCTGGTCAGTCGCGAGTTGTTTCGAAAGCCCTGACATCCCCGTGTATGCTGTGCACCGATTCTTTCCCTTTTCAGGAGCGCTTCCGTGACCACCAGCAATCGCATTCTTCTTGGCGTCAACATCGACCATGTCGCCACCCTGCGCCAGGCCCGGGGCACCCGTTACCCTGACCCGGTCAAGGCCGCGCTGGACGCCGAAGAAGCGGGCGCCGACGGCATCACCGTGCACCTGCGCGAAGACCGCCGTCACATCCAGGAGCGCGATGTGCTGCTGCTCAAGGACGTGCTGCAAACCCGCATGAACTTCGAAATGGGCGTCACCGAAGAAATGATGGCGTTCGCCGAGCGCATTCGCCCGGCGCATATCTGCCTGGTACCGGAAACTCGCCAGGAGCTGACCACCGAAGGCGGCCTCGACGTCGCCGGCCAGGAAGCGCGGATCAAGGCTGCGGTGGAGCGCCTGTCGCGGATCGGCAGCGAAGTCTCGCTGTTTATCGACGCCGACGAACGCCAGATCGAAGCCTCCCGCCGCGTCGGCGCCCCGGCGATCGAGCTGCACACTGGCCGTTATGCCGATGCCACCACGCCGACCGAAGTGGCCGACGAACTGCAACGCATCATCGACGGCGTGAACTGCGGGCTCAGCGAAGGCTTGATCGTCAATGCCGGCCATGGCTTGCATTACCACAATGTCGAAGCCGTGGCAGCGATCAAGGGCATCAACGAACTGAACATCGGCCATGCGCTGGTCGCGCACGCGCTTTTCGTCGGTTTCAAAGGCGCCGTGGCCGAGATGAAAGCCCTGATTCTGGCCGCTGCCAAGCACTGATAAACAATGAAGATCATTGTGGGAGCTGGCTTGCCTGCGATAGCGGAGTGTCAGTTGACGCATTCGTAGCTGGCCCACTGCAATCGCAGGCAAGCCAGCTCCCACATGATGAGTCGTCGGCGTTTTTGGCATGCGGCAATGCGAAGCCTTACTGTTTAGCCGACGCAGGTGTATCGTATCAGCCCTTTGCGGGCCCTTGGCCTGCGGCAGATACGCGAGGTTGTTGTGTCCCGATCCTTTTCCCGTCGACAAATCCTGGGTGGTCTTGCTGGCCTGGCCGTAGTAGGCGTCGGTGCCGGTGGTGGCTACCGCTACTGGCTGGGGAAAGTCGCTGAGTCCGAGGCAGGGCACGATTACGAGCTGATCGCCGCGCCCCTGGACGTAGAGTTGGTGCCGGGGCACAAAACCCCAGCCTGGGCGTTCGGCCCTTCGGCGCCTGGCACCGAGTTGCGGGTTCGCCAGGGCGAATGGCTGCGGGTGCGCTTTATCAACCATCTTCCAGTCGCCACTACCATCCACTGGCACGGCATCCGCCTGCCGCTGGAGATGGACGGCGTGCCCTACGTCTCGCAATTGCCGGTGCTGCCTGGCGAATACTTCGACTATAAATTCCGCGTACCCGATGCCGGCAGCTACTGGTATCACCCTCACGTGAGCAGCAGCGAAGAACTCGGCCGTGGCCTGGTCGGCCCGTTGATCGTGGAAGAGCGCGAACCCACCGGTTTCAAGTACGAACGCACCTTGAGCCTGAAGAACTGGCACATCGACGAAGAGGGCGGGTTTGTCGAGTTCAGCATCCCCCGTGAAGCGGCGCGTGGCGGCACGGCCGGGCGCCTGTCGACCATCAATGGGGTGCCCCAGGCGGTCATCGACCTGCCGGCTGGGCAAATCACCCGCGTGCGCCTGCTCAACCTCGATAACACTGTGACCTATCGCCTCAATATTCCCGGGGTCGAAGCGCAGATCTACGCGTTGGACGGCAACCCCATCGAGCCGCGCCCGTTGGGCAAGGAGTATTGGCTGGGCCCGGGCATGCGTATTTGCCTGGCGATCAAGGCGCCACCGGCGGGCGAAGAACTGTCGTTGCGCAACGGCCCGGTGCGCCTTGGCACCTTCCGCTCGGTGGCCAATACCGACGCGCCTACCCTGTGGCCACCGGCATTGCCGGCCAACCCGGTTGCCGAGCCAGACCTGGCCAATGCCGAGAAACTCAACTTCAATTTCGAATGGGTCGGTTCAGTGTCGGTCAATGTCGAAAACGGCAAGCCGCCGAGCCTGTGGCAGATCAACGGCCAGGCCTGGGACATCACCGACAAGACCTGTGCCGACCGCCCGATTGCCAAGCTGGAGAAGGGTAAGAGCTATATTTTCGAATTGAAGAACATGACCCAATACCAGCACCCGATCCACTTGCACGGGATGAGCTTCAAGGTGCTTGCGTCCAACCGCCACAAGGTGATCCCGTACTTCACCGACACCTACCTGCTGGGCAAGAACGAACGCGCCCGCGTGGCCTTGGTGGCGGATAACCCAGGGGTGTGGATGTTCCATTGCCATGTGATCGACCACATGGAAACCGGCCTGATGGCCGCCATCGAGGTGGCGTGATGCGCCAGATTCGCCCCGCCGCGATTATCGACCGCAGCCGCGACCAGGATTTTATGCGCGAAGCCCTGGCGCTCGCCGCCCAAGGTGCTGCATTGGGCGAAGTGCCGGTGGGTGCGGTGCTGGTGCAGGGCGGTGAAATCATCGGCCGCGGCTTCAACTGCCCCATCAGTGGCAACGACCCCAGCGCCCATGCCGAAATGGTCGCGATCCGCGCCGCTGCTCAGGCGATCAGCAACTATCGGCTGGTGGGCAGCACGCTGTACGTGACGCTGGAACCGTGCAGCATGTGTGCCGGGCTGATCGTGCATTCGCGGGTGGCGCGGGTGGTGTATGGCGCGTTGGAGCCGAAGGCGGGCATCGTGCAAAGCCAGGGGCAGTTTTTTACCCAGGGTTTTCTAAACCATCGGGTGTTGTTTGAGGGCGGGGTATTGGCCGAGGAGTGTGGGGCTGTCCTGAGCGAGTTCTTCAAGGCTCGCCGGGCCAAGCCACCACTCTAAAGAACACTGAAATATCAATGTGGGAGCTGGCTTGCCTGCGATAGCCATCTGTCAGTCAGCCCAATATTGACTGACCCACCGCTATCGCAGGCAAGCCAGCTCCCACAGTTGATCTCCATTTTTTCAGGACGAGCGTGGTGTTATTTGCGCGCGATGATCACCGCCCGCATCGGTGCCGGCAGCCCTTCAATGGTCTTGCTGTGATCCTCAGGGTCCAGGAAATCACTCAGCGACTGATACTTCATCCACTGCGTTCCACGCTGCTCCTCAACCGTGGTCACGCTCACATCCACGCACCGCACGTCACTGAACCCGGCCCGGCGCAGCCACAGCATCAACGCCGGCACCGACGGCAGGAACCACACGTTGCGCATCTGGGCGTAACGGTCTTCTGGCACCAGCACTTGTTGTTGGTCGCCTTCCACCACCAATGTTTCCAATACCAGCTCGCCGCCCTTGACCAGGGTGTCCTTCAACGCCAGTAAATGTTCGATGGGCGAGCGGCGGTGGTAGAACACGCCCATGGAAAATACCGTGTCAAAGCCTTCCAGGTTCGCCGGCAAGTCTTCGAACGGGAACGGCAGGTGCCAGGCCTTGGGCTCGGACAAGTAGCGCTGCACTGCCTGGAACTGGCAGAAGAACAGCCAGTTGGGGTCCACGCCAATCACGCTGTCGGCCCCGGCGCCGAGCATGCGCCACATGTAGTAGCCGTTGCCGCAGCCCACGTCGAGGATGCGCTTGCCTTTGAGGTTCAGGTGCGGCGCGACCCGCGACCACTTCCAGTCCGAACGCCACTCGGTGTCCACATGCACGCCGAACAGATGGAACGGGCCTTTGCGCCAGGGGCTCAGGCCCATCAGCGCCGTGTGCATCTGTTCGCGGGTGGCGTCGTCGCAATCGGTGTCCAGCACCAGGCCGTTGAGCAAATCTACGCTGTTGGGCTGGATCTTCGGCAGTGCATCCAAGGCGCTCTGCCAGCGCTCCAGGTCGCCATGGCCTTTTTCCATCTTGCTATCGAGCTGCGCTTGCAGGCCCTGGGCCCACACGGCCAGGGGAGTGCCGACCAGATGGCGGGCGAGGGGGGACAAATCAATCATGGCAAGGCAATCAACGAGGCAAAGTTAAGACACTGGAACCACGGCACGACTTTCGAGAACCCGGCCGCCAGCAGGCGTTCGCGGTGTTCTTCGAGGCTGTCGGGCTTCATGACGTTTTCGATGGCGCTGCGCTTCTGGGCGATTTCCAGTTCGCTGTAGCCGTTGGCGCGTTTGAAGGCGATATGCAGGTCGGTCAGCAGCGCGTGCTCTTCAACATCGTTAAAGCGCAGCTTTTCCGAGAGGATCAACGCCCCGCCCGGCAGCAGCGCCTGGCGAATGCGCCCCAGCAACGCCAGGCGCTCCTGGGGGGCGATAAATTGCAGGGTGAAGTTCAGGGCCACCACCGAGGCGGGCTTGAATTGCAGGGCGAGGATGTCGCCCTCGATCACCTCCACCGGCAGCAACTCCTGGAACATCGAGTCCTGGCCATTGAGGTATTCGCGGCAGCGCTCGACCATCGCGGCGGAGTTATCCACGGCGATCACCCGGCAACCCTCGGTGCGTACATGGCGACGCAGGGCTTGGGTCACGGCGCCCAGGGAAGAGCCCAGGTCATACAGCACGCTACCCGGTTGGGCAAATTGCGCGGCCAGCACGCCGAGGTTTTCGACGATGGTGGGGTAGCCCGGCACCGAGCGCTTGATCATGTCCGGGAACACCCGCACCACATCCTCGTTAAAGGCGAAGTCCGGCACCTGGGGCAGGGGCTGGGCGAATAGGCGATCGGGTTCTTTGCTCACGGCTGTTCCGGCGACGATGGGGGAAAGGCCGGCATTTTAGCCAAGTTGCTCCTCGGATGCGCGGGTTGTCTGATGGAAAGCCGAGGCGGTGATGCCCCACTGCCCGAGCCAGTAGGTGGTGATCAGCAAATACGGCGCTGCCTCGAATGCCAGCACAAACCGGTTGATGCCGATCAGCGCGTCGGAAACCACAAACGACACCGCACCCACCGCCGCCAGCCACGCCGAACGTTTGGGTACCTCGCTGCCCAGTCGTGCCAACGCACGCCAGAGCATGGCGCTGATCACCAGTGCGTAAACCACCACCGGTATCAGCAGCGCACCGAGGCCGTGGGAGATCAGGATACTCAGCAAGATTGCGCCCACGCCGAGGGCCAGCACCAGCGGCAGCAGCGCCAAGCGCCGACAGTCACTGAAATAAGCTTTGAGATAAGCCAAATGCGCGAACAGAAACGCGCCCAGGCCAAAGATAAACAGGTCGCCTGGCCAGGCAAGTAACACGTCGCCCACCACGGAAAAAATCAACCCCAGGCTGATCCAGCGTCGATACTCGGTGGGCGGCGCGTCATGCAGCCAACCCAGCAGCGCCAGCACCGGCAGTGGCTTGACCAGCAGGCACAGCAGCGTCGCATGGGTCGCCAGGCCATAGACAAAGGTGCCGGCGCCCATCAAGGCAAGGATCAGCCAGGGCATATCAGTTCACCGTAATGGCGCAGTCAAAGGTTTCGACAGGTTCGGCCTCTGGCTCCCAGGGTTGCTGGGATGTCAGGCGCAAACGCCCTTGCCCTGCAGCAAACGCCTGGAAGCGCCAGGTGGACTGGCCGCCCCCGCCGATCACGCCGGACTCGGTGCTGCTGTAGACCTCAGGGCTCAAGGCGCGCAACACGCCGCCCGCGGAGTCCTGGATGGCCCAGCGGTAACCGGTGGTGGGGTTGCTGGGCAGGGTGAGGATCAGGTTTTGCCCGTTTTTAAGCTGGAGCGGGCAGGCGCTCTGGTTGTCCACGCTGACGTTTTGCTTGGGGGCACTGGCGCATGCGGCCAGCAGGGCAAGGCTCAAGGGGAGAAACAGGCGGGCAGCGGTCATGAAGGCTCCGTTAATACACGACGAAGGGGGAGCATAACCGAAGATGAGACAAGGTGTGACAAGGTGGGTTTTTGCGTTGATCTGGCTGGCCTCTTCGCGAGCAAGCTCAGACACTACATAACCGTCAGAAGAGCACCTTCGCCACATCCGCAAACCGCTTGGCAAAGTGCACCGTCATCCCTTCCTTCAAATAGTCCGGCAGCTCTTCAAAGCTGCCACGGTTGGGCTCCGGCAAGATCAACTCGTGAATCTTCTGGCGCCGCGCCGCGATCACCTTCTCGCGCACCCCGCCAATCGGCAGTACATGCCCGGTCAAGGTCAGTTCGCCGGTCATCGCCACGCCTTTTTTCGGCGGTTGGTTGCGGGCCAGGGACAGCAACGCACTGGCCATGGTCACGCCGGCACTCGGGCCGTCTTTCGGCGTGGCGCCTTCCGGCACGTGCAAGTGCACGAAGGCCTCGTCGAAGAATTTCGCATCGCCGCCAAACGACTTCAGGTTGGAACTGATGTAGCTGTAGGCGATTTCGGCGGACTCTTTCATCACTTCACCCAACTGCCCGGTGAGCTTGAAGCCGCGATTGAGCGTGTGGATGCGCGTCGCTTCGATCGGCAAGGTGGCGCCGCCCATGCTGGTCCAGGCCAGGCCGGTAATCACGCCGGTGCCGGACAGCACTTGCTCATTACGGAACACGGGCATGCCCAGGGAGCTTTCCAGGTCCTTGTTGCCGATCTTGATCACCGACTCCGGTTCATCCAGCAGCTTGACCACCGCCTTGCGCACCAGCTTGCCCAGTTGCTTCTCCAGTTGGCGCACGCCGGCTTCCCGAGCATAACCATCGATCAATGCGCGCAGGGCGCCGTCGGTGATGGTCAGGCTGTTTTTGGCCACGCCGGCTTTTTCCAACTGCTTGGGCCACAGGTGGCGCTTGGCGATGGCGACTTTTTCTTCGGTGATATAGCCCGACAGGCGAATTACTTCCATGCGGTCCAGCAACGGGCCCGGGATCGAGTCCAGGGTGTTGGCGGTGCACACAAACAGCACTTTGGACAGGTCCAGGCGCAGGTCCAGGTAATGGTCGAGGAATTCGACGTTCTGTTCCGGGTCCAGGGTTTCCAGCAACGCCGACGCCGGGTCGCCCTGGAAGCTCTGGCCCATCTTGTCGATTTCGTCGAGCATGATCACCGGGTTCATCACTTCCACGTCTTTCAACGCCTGCACCAGCTTGCCGGGCAGGGCGCCGATGTAGGTGCGCCGGTGGCCCTTGATCTCGGCCTCGTCGCGCATGCCGCCAACACTGAAGCGATAGAACGGCCGCCCCAGGGATTCGGCGATGGACTTGCCCACACTCGTCTTGCCCACGCCGGGCGGGCCCACCAGCAACACGATGGAACCGGCGACTTCGCCTTTGTAGGCGCCCACGGCGAGGAATTCGAGGATGCGGCTCTTGATGTCATCCAGGCCCGCATGGTGCTTGTCGAGCACTTTGCGCGCGTGCTTGAGGTCGAGTTTGTCTTCACCGTATACGCCCCACGGCACCGAGGTGGCCCAGTCCAGGTAGTTGCGCGTGACGGCGTATTCCGGCGAACCGGTTTCCAGGATCGACAGTTTGTTCAGTTCTTCATCAATGCGTTTTTTCGCTTGCGCCGGCAGCACTTTGCCTTGCAGGCGCTGTTCGAACTGTTCGACATCGGCGCTGCGATCGTCCTTGGTCAGGCCCAGTTCCTGCTGGATGACCTTGAGTTGTTCCTTGAGGAAGAACTCACGCTGGTGCTCGCCGATCTTGCGGTTTACCTCGGCGGAGAGCTCTTTTTGCAGACGCGCGACTTCTACCTCTTTGCGCAGCATCGGCAGCACTTTTTCCATGCGTTTGAGCATGGGCACGCAGTCCAGCACTTCCTGCAGTTCATTACCTGTCGCCGAGGTGAGGGCGGCGGCAAAGTCGGTGAGCGGCGACGGGTCGTTGGGGCTGAAGCGGTTGAGGTAGTTCTTCAACTCTTCGCTGTACAGCGGGTTGAGGGGCAGCAGTTCCTTGATCGCATTGATCAGCGCCATGCCGTAGGCCTTGACCTCATCGGTCGGCTCGCTGGGCTGGTGCGGGTATTCGACTTCCACCAGGTACGGTGGGCGGTGGTGCTTGAGCCAGGTCTTGATGCGCACGCGGGTCAGGCCCTGGGCGACGAACTGCAGCTTGCCGTTCTCGCGGCTGGCGTGGTGCACCTTCACCAGGGTGCCGTACAACGGCAGGGCGGAGGTGTCGAAGTGGCGTGGGTCTTCGGGCGGCGTGTCCATGAAAAACAGCGCAAGGGAGTGGTGGTCGGATTTGCTCACCAACTCCAGGGTTTCGGCCCAGGGCTCTTCATTGACGATCACCGGCAACACTTGGGCCGGGAAAAACGGCCGATTGTGGATCGGGATGATGTAGACCTTGTCCGGCAGGTTTTGCCCAGGCAGGGCCAGGCCAGTATTGGACGAGGGGGCTTCAGCGTTTTCGGGGTCGGCGTAATCGTTGAGGTCGTAATCTGGAAATTCTTGCTGGTCGCTCATGGGGCACCTGCATCAGTAAGTATGCAGGTTAGATGGGGCGGGGTTGCGGTGGTTTCAATGGGGCGGCGTCGTTAGCAACAATTTGCATGAAATAACGGGGGAAGCGCGGAGTGGGGGGGCATGCAAGGGGTGAATGCCCCGTCTCGCGGGAGACGGGGCATCTTGGCAAGTGTTTAGACGCTTACTACGGCTACGGTATTGTTGCCGAAATTGCAGACGAACAAGTACCTGCCATCCTCGCTGCAAGCCAGGCCGGTGGGTTGGTTGAAACCAGGGATACTGCCAACCAGTTCCTCGGTGGTGGTGTCGATGATGCGGACGGTGTTACTGGCGTACTCCGTCACGTAGGCCAGCGGTTTGACTGGGTGGAAGGCGACGCCTCGTGGGGTTGCCAGCCCGGTCAGGGATTTGACGTAGGTAAGGCCATCGTTGTAGGTGTTGTAGATATCAACTTTTCCTAAGTTGGGAACACAGACAAATAGCCGTTCGAGGGTGGCGAACAGTGGGGAGTGGGCGAGGGCACTTGCGATTCCATTATTAGCGACCACGTGAGTGCGAGTGCGAGTGGTGATATTATATCGATGTGTTTGTTCAGTAACTGAATATAACGCAGTGCCTTGTGGGTTGGTTATTATAGCTCTGGAGCTATTTTGTGCGTGGAGATAAGTTTCGTTTCGTTCTGTTTGTGTATTCCAATAGTAAATGGTAGTGGCGCCTAAATGCCCCATAAAGAGTCGCGATCCCCCTGGGTTTAAGCATATTGCTTGGGTAGGACCGCCAAGCCAATAAGGGTAGCGAAAAGTGAAATTACTAGTGTTTAGTATGGGAGTAGTTTGGGTATAGTGCGAGCCTTCAACCGAAAAATACAGGTTCGAGTTCGAAGGATGTAACGCCAAACCATGAATAACACTCCCAACCGTATTCACCGTCCGGGCCGTATTGTTCTCTAGATCAATCACCGAAATCGACGGCGTCCGTCCATTCGCCACACAAACCTTTTTACCGTCCCGACTGGCCACGATATACGTCGGCCCATTCCCCACTTCAATCTCTCGCACAATCTCCCCCGGTGCCTTGCGCGTGCGGTAAGTCGCCTCATTAAAGTATATGGCTGTGTCCAGGCAGTTGGTCCCATCCAACGATATCCAACCTCGGATTCTGACCTGGCTGTTATCCGGCAACTCCCTCAAATAATCGGCCGGTATCAAGTCCAGAGTACGCCCGGCACTGGCTTCTGCCGGGGTTATATCAATGGCACGCCGCAGCGGCAAGTCGGTCGTACTGAACAGGTCAATGCCGACCGCAAGCCCGGCCCGGAAAAACGGCAAGGCGCGAATCTGTACCGAGTTCGCCTTGTTGGTATCGATCACCCCACCCGCGGCCGCAGGCACGCTCAGCAGATTAAGTGTCTGGTCAGAGAACCTATCCACTTCAACCGTGAGTCGTCTAGAGTCCGTCCTGATGTTGTCGCGCAGTACCTCGAAATAAACTTCAAACGACTCCCCGACGTAAGCGCCAACAAAGTTACTCAGGTAAGAGAACGAAATGTAATCATGGCCAGCTTCTGGCTTGCCGGGTTTGCTGGGAATGGCGGGTGTACCCACCCCGTGTTTTCCGACTACACGCAGAGTGACAAGATCACTCTCCAGCATGGGGTACTTGACCCGGAACGTCGTGATGCGAGGAGAGGGCGTCCAGACATTCAGCGGGTCAAGCCGCATGATGCAAGACGACACCGGGGTGGCCTCCAGCAAGGTCGGACATTCGCTGAGCTGTAGCGCCGCCCCCACTTTGACCACCAACGGCAGGGACTTTAGCGGGATGTCCGTAGGCAGTGTGCGGACCTCCCAGTGCAGCGCCATGCTTGCATCTTTGTTAGCCAGGACGATCGCGCGGGCAATGGTAAAGGGCAAGGCCGAGCCATACCACACGCTGGTCACCTTCAGCCATGCTGAGGTAATGCTGCCCCCCGGCTTACTGCCTGTCGCAACCATCCGTACCTCATCATTCAACCAGATGCTCGGGTGGGGATCCACGAACGCTTTGAGGTTGCCTTTGTTGATAAGCTCGTCAAATTGGTGGTCAGGCGGTGGAGCTTCAGGTGATCGTGGTGGAGGGAGTGAGATTGAAATATCACCGACCGGTACAGTCACCGATTGCGAGGGGTTTGCCGCATCGTTGTTGACTAGATAGTAGGCGGTGAAGGTGGAGCCCTCCAATGGCTCAAATGTGCGGTAGTCCAATAAGTAGTCAATATCGCCACCGCTGGAGATTTCGGTGAAGCGCTCGTACACGATGTTGCCGTTGGCTGCTCTGCCTTCAATGATTAGGTCAACTTTGTCACTCAGAGGCAGTTCCGCGCCGGGTACGGTGATATGCACTGGGTTGGTATCAGGCAGCGTCCCCCCCACCAGGCCGTGTACCAGTGGCGCCGGGCGACGGTTATCGACCGGCGTGCCACGCACGCTGTAAATGGCAGCGTTAGAAGGTGTATTGGGCTGCCCTGCGCGAATCCGCTCATAGAAAGCCATTAAACGGCCTTCCGCCAGTTGTTTTACAAAGGGCAATGGCAACGGAATGGATACGCGAACCAGGTTTGGCTGCAGCACTTCATAAGATTCAGTGTGCTTAAGGCTTCCCGTATGAGTCAGCCCTAAATAGGTGACATGTATTTCATCGTTGACCTGCCACCCATGATTTCTTAACGGTACCTCGAAGTTCAGGTCATTGGAGTGCGCGTCCTTATCGATGTATTCCTCGTCTGAAACAGGGTCGTATTCGGACTCGGTAACGTGACCCTCTATCAGTTGCGGGTTGGTGCCCCCGCTCACCCTATTTTGTATGACCCTTGGGATGGAAAAACCGATGGATTGGTTTCCGGCCTTGTCCCTTACATACCACTCAAGAATATTCGGCCCCGGTGTCACTTTCTGCCAGTCGCCGAAATTGATGGTCATAATGATGGGGGCGTTCCCGGAGGCTTCAAAATGGGTCACCGTGTGAGTAACAAGCCAACCGCCAATACTCATATAGATCACATCACCTTCTTTGCGGTGGTGAACCTGATCCACTAACGGGTTCAGCGGGTAATTATCAACGATGACCCTGACGCCTTTTTGCGCATCCGCGGGATTCACGATGCCAAAGGCCTCAATGGTTGGATCTTCGAACGTAACGCGTGCCAGGTTTTCGTTGATAATCGGCGTACTGGCCTGAGGGTCCAGCCCCCCGGGGGCTTTGGTATCCACCCAGATACTGAACGTTTTGGTCCTGTCAGTGGTTCCGCTTAGGCGTCTGACGAAAGCTTGTAGTGTGTTATGGGCCTGGTCGATAAACCTGACGCTCTCTATGGCCAACTTAACGTGTTTGTTTTGCTTTTCATCATCTTCTGTGAGGGTGTAGTGGGCCACTCGTATGCCGTTGAGCTCCAGATAGACGAAATCCCCCTCATCTTGTTGGGCCCACGCAAGGAGGATGCAAATCACCCCGAGGGCGTTGACCGTCAATGCGGCGTTGTTCAGTGCGCCGTCAGTGTTTGGGATGGAAGTAAGGTTGGGGATGATCAGCTCCAGATCGGAGAAGGGTATTTGGGTGCAGCCATTGGGAACAAGTGCATCGGGCAAGCGCCCGATGGAGTCCTGGCTACGTTTTTTGCGCGCTACCGCAGGCAGGCAGGCGAGGGGCGGGGGTAGGATAGGCAGTTGATCGTAGGTCACGGTTGAACACCTCAATAAATGTAAGCAAGACGCGACCCAGGATCCTCCTTAGGTCGAGTGGCTCCTTATTCAGGGCGCTTACGACGCAGGTTGCCTAGCTGTGAGAAATGACAGTGCCGACGAGCGGCGAGGCATGGCTATGCTTATATTTATGTTGTTTTTGTCAAAAATATGACTACGAAATCCTTGTGTTTATTGGGTTTACTTATCCTCAGTCCCAGCTAACCTGCCTAAATAAAATAATCCATTAAAAAGGATGTTTTTTTGACGCCGGTTAGCAGTCGGCAGGGACGCGTATGACACAAGGAAAGCACGGCCAAGAGCGACGAGCACGGCCCGAGGGCGCGGCCATGCACTGGCGCCACACGTTTCAGACCCGCATAGCCGGGGTGCTGGCGCTGTTGTTGCTGGTGGTCGTGGCCGCCACCTATTTTGCCGTGAACGCTGCCACCACTCGGGCGGTGGAGAACCAGGCCGACGTACAGCTGAACACGGGGCGGCAGGTGTTCGAGCGCCTGCTGGACCTGCGCGGGCGGCGCTTGCAGTACGGGTTGGACTGGCTCACCGCCGATGGGCCGTTCAAGCAGGCGGTGGCCGGCGGCCGGACGCTGCCGATCCTGGAGGCCCTGGGCACCCATGGCACCGGGGTCAGTTCCAGCGAAGTGATGGTGCTGGGCCTGGATGACAGGGTCATGGTCAGTACCCTGCTGATGCAGACGCGCGGCCAGCTGTTCCCGTATGCCGATGCCTTGCGCAAGGCGCGGCGCAGCGGCCAGCAAATGTTGATCGTCGCCATGGCCGGGCGCCCCTATTTGCTGGTGCAAAAAGATGTGCTCGGGCCTGTGCCGATCGCACGCGTGGTCATGGGCTTTCCCATGGACACGCAATTCGCCCATGAACTGCGCTCCATGAGCAACCTGGAGGTGTCGTTCCTCAGTGTGCAGGACGGCCATCTCGGTCAGCTGTTCACCACCCACCCTGGCAATTGGCGCCCAAGCATCATCAGCCTCTTGCATGGCACGCAGGTCGATCCTGAGGCGAAGATCCAGCTGTTCCATGGCCAGCGTGTGCTCAGCCAAGTGTTGCCCTTGGCCAACAGCGGCGAAGGCGATGAAGTGCGCGTGTTGCTGCAAAGCCCGCTGGACCATGCGCTGGAATCCTTCGCGCCGCTGGACCGGCAGTTCATGGGGATTGCCCTGGCGGTGCTGCTGGTCTCGCTGGCGGTGGCATTATTCCTGGCGCGGCGAGTGTCACGCCCCCTCAATGCGCTGGTGCAAGCCGCTGAACGGATCGGGGCCGGTGACTACCGCACCCCGGTGCGGGTGCGCAGCCACGATGAGTTCGGCCTGCTGGCGCGTGCGTTCAATGCCATGCAAAGCGGCATCGCCCTGCGCGAGCGGCAACTGGCCCACAATGCCTTGCATGACCCGCTCACCGGCCTGCCCAACCGCGCCCTGGCCATGGAGCGCCTGGGCAGCGCGATCAGCGCACGGCGGCCGGTGGTGTTGCTGTACGTGGGGATTGAAAACTACCGAGTTATCAACGAAGGGTTTGGCCCCGAAGGTGTCGAGCACATGTTGTGCGAGGCCAGCCGCTGCTTGTCCAGCAGCCTGTTGGCCAGCGACACCGCAGCACGCATCGCCGGCAGTGAGTTTCTGTTGTTGCTGGAAAACACCGAGATCGACTCAGCCGTGGCCCGCGCCGACCAGTTGCATGGGGCGTTGACCCAACCCCTGCGCATCGGCAATGACGAAGTGCGCCATGAAGTGAGCATCGGCATCGCCGCGTACCCTGCTGATGGGCAGCAGGTGGAAGAGTTGATCAACCGCGCGGCCATCGCCCGGCACGACGCGGCCAACCTGCCGGGGCATTTGCAGATCTACCAACCGGACCGCGACCTCGCCCACCAACGCCAGATCACCCTGATTCGCGACTTGCGCCGCGCCGTGATCGAAGGCGAGTTGTACCTGTGCTACCAGCCCAAGCTCGATCTGCGGCACGGCCATGTGAGCCAGGCTGAAGCCTTGCTGCGTTGGCAACACCCGACGCTGGGGCAAGTGTCCCCCGGGGAGTTCATTCCCCTGGCCGAACGCACCGGTAGCATGAGCGCGCTAACGCTGTGGGTGATCGAGGAAGCCATCCGCCAGATTGCCGAATGGGCGCAGCGTGGGCTGGTTATCCAACTGTCGGTGAATATCTCCGTGAACGACTTGGCGGATGATGACTTGGCCATTCGCGTCACTGCGCTATTGGCCCAATACCACGTGGACGCCGAGCATTTGATTTTTGAAATCACCGAGAGCGCCATCATGCACAACCCGCAGCAGGCCCTCAGCGTGCTGGAGCAGCTGCGCAATTGCGGAATCAGCCTGTCGGTGGATGATTTCGGCACCGGCTACTCGTCCCTCGCCCAATTGCAGCGCCTACCGGTGCAAGAGCTGAAGATCGACCAGTCCTTTGTGCGCAACCTCGACAGCACCAGCGGCGACGGCGTGATCGTGCGTTCCACCATCGAGATGAGTCATAGCCTGGGGCTCAAGGTGGTGGCCGAGGGCGTGGAGTTCGAGCACAGCCTCACCTTGCTCAAACGCTGGAACTGCGACACGGCCCAAGGCTACCTGATCAGCCGGCCGCTCAATGCCTTGGCGTTCGAGCGGTGGATGCGGCGTGAGCAGGTGCCAACCTAGACAGTTTGACTGTGGCGAGAGAGCTTGCTCCCGCTGGAGTGCGAAGCGCTCCCAGGATTTTGGGGCCGCTGCGCAGCCCAGCGGGAGCAAGCTCCCTCGCCACAGGGGGGCTACTTTGGCAGCGTTCAAGCGACCAGGGTTTGCAATCGCACCCACAACCTCTGGACATGCTGATGCTCGGTGCCCAGCGCGCCGATGGACACCCTCACCATCCAGCGCTCATCGAGGAGGGCGGGGGTGACGTAGGCATCGCCTGACTGGTTGAGTTTTTCTGCCCAGGCTCGGGTGTGATGGTCCAGTGCCTGGCCTTGCAAACCCGGCGGCTCATGGCGAATGCACAAGGTTTGCAAGGCGGGCGTGGCCACCAGCGTCCAGTGTTCGCTGGCTTCGATCTGCTCTGCCAGCCAGCGCGCATTGGCCAGGTCTCGCCGCAACCGCGCTTGCAGGCCGCTGACGCCTTGCTCGCGTATCAGGAACCACAACTTCAAAGCGCGGAAACGGCTGCCCAGAGAGATCCGCCAGTCACGGTAGTTTCGCACTTGGCCGTCTGCGCTGGACTGCAGGTAACTCGGGTTGGTGGTCATGATGCGAATCAAATGCTCGGGGTCGCGCACGAAATACACCGAGCAATCGAAGGCCGCGCCCAGCCATTTGTGCGGGTTGAGCACTAGGGAGTCAGCCTTTTCGATGCCATCCCACAAGGCCCGGCATTCTGGCAGGATCATCGCGGCGCCAGCCATGGCCGAGTCTACATGCAGCCACAGGCCGTGGCGTTGGGTCAGGTCGCCAATGGCCGCCAGAGGGTCGATCGCCATGGCGGCCGTGGTGCCGGTGGTGGCAATCACCACGCAGGGCGTGTTGCCGGCGGCCAGGTCCTGTGCGATGGCGTGCGCCAGTGCCTGGGGCGACATTGCATTGTGTGCATCGGTGGCGATGGTGCGGATATGGTTCTGGCCGAATCCGGCCAGGATCGCCGCCTTGTTGACCGAGCTGTGGGCATGGGCTGAGGTGTAGACGATCAGGGGCGCGCCGCTGTTTTGCAGGCCGTTGTGCATCAGCGCGTAATCGGAGCTGCGTTCCCGGGCGCTGATAAGCGCCACCAGCGTGGACGTGGACGCAGAGTCCTGGATCACACCGCTCCACGTGCTGCCCAGGCCGAGCATGTCGCGCAGCCAATCGGTGGTGACTTCCTCGATTTCGGTGAGGGCCGGGCTGGATTGCCAGGACAACCCAATCACACCCAGGCCGGTGCTCAGGCAATCGCCCAGCACTGAGGACAGTTCCACATTGGAAGGGAAGAACCCGAAGAAACTGGGATGCTGCCAATGCAGCAAGCCGGGCATGATCAGTTTTTCGACATCGCCCATGATCTGTTCGAACGGTTCGGCGGTTTCAGGCGGGCTGACCGGCAGGGCGGCTTTGATCTCGCCAGGTTGGGTGGTGGGCTGCACGCCGCGTTGTTCGATGTTCTGTCGGTAGTCTGCAATCAGGTCGATCATGGCATAGCCATGTTGGCGGAATTCTTCGGGGGTCATAGATAAACGTCCATGTGCACGAGCAATAAAAGTATTAGCACCAGAAGTAAAACGGTTCGCCGGCGTTATAGCCAATAAACGACTGCATGCTGACGCGTTTTCCCGAATCGAACCCACAGATGGCGTGGGGGCGGCGGGTATTGATGAGCACCAGTTCGTTCTGGCGTGGGCGGATGCGCAGCGGTTTTTGTAAACACTGTTCGGGCAGTTGGGCACCCTCGAAGCGCTTGACCTCCTCATAGCCAAAGGCTTGGGTATCCCAGATGACCAACTCGCCCCCCAAAGGCGGTGTTTGCAGGTAGATATTGGCGCTGAATTGATGCTGCAGTTCAGCGACTGTGCGGGGCAGGCAATCCACATGGGGCACCGTTTCCGAGAGGTGCGCCGTCTCCGGGAACATGACGCGGATGATCCCGCAAAACATTGGGCGGCCCTGGAACGCAGCGGCTGTTGCACCTTGCGGCCAGAGCGCCTGGAACTGTTCCATCAGCTGTTGAATGGGCGGCGTTTGCGGCGCACAGAGGCTGTCGATAAGGCCGCGCATACGGGCCGCGTCTGCATAATATTTTTCTTGGGCGTCACCGCCGGCGGCCTTGCCGTACGTGGAGTTGAACGGCGTGCCCCAGCGATGCACACCGTAGAAGTGCTGAACGACGCGCCCCTCTTCGTAGGTTTCATGGCCGTAGTGTTCCAGGGTGGCGGTATCGTCGATGGCCTGAATCAACCGTGCGCTGGTGGTTGCGTTGGCAAACTCAGGTACCCGAATGGCAAGCACTTCGCCACTGATGAGTTTTTTCAAACTGGCAGTATTGAGGTGTTCAAGCTCCAGGATTTTTGTGGGGGTGGAAAGCATCGGTTTTGTAGCGACATGGTCCGTCATGCAGTGAAGCTCCCTTTAAAGTTTTATCCGTACGCCTTTTGTATTACGCAGGGCGTGCGCACTAAATTAGTTTTAAAGGGTTGAGGGGAAACGCTGGGGCATTATCAGCAGGCAAAAAAAAGCGGCTGCCCATTCGGGCCGCCGCTTTTTTGTACCGCCAGCGTTGCTTAATCCGGCAGTTTGAACGCCATTACATAGTCACCCTGCTTGGTCCCCAGGGAGCCGTGACCGCCCGCCATGACCAGCACGTATTGCTTGCCGTCCTTGCCGGTGTAGGTCATCGGGGTGGTTTGCGCGCCTGCAGGCAGGCGGCCTTCCCACAGTTGCTTGCCGTTTTTCACGTCATAGGCACGCAGGTACTGGTCCAGGGTGCCGCTGAGGAACGCGACGCCACCGGCGGTGGTGAACGTACCGCCCAGGCTAGGCACGCCCATGGTCAGTGGGATTGGAACCGGCGAGCTATCACGCACGGTGCCGTTCTTGTGCATCCAGATGGTCTGGTGGGTGGTCAGGTCGACCGCCGCCACGTAGCCCCAGGCCGGTGCCTGGCACGGCAGGCCCATCGGCGACAGCAGCGCTTCAAGGATCACACCATACGGAGCGCCTTTGTTCGGCTGCACGCCTTCGGTTTCGCTGACGCGTGGGCCTTGCTTGGCAATGTCGGCAGCTGGGATCAGCTTCGATTTGAACGCCATGTAGCTTGGGTTCACGAAGGCGATCTGGCGCACCGGGTCAACCGAGATGCCGCCCCAGTCGAACACGCCGAAGTTGCCTGGGTATACGATCGAACCTTGCAGGGACGGCGGTGTGAACGGGCCGTCGTAGCGCATGGATTTGAAATCGATCCGGCACAGCATCTGGTCGAACGGGGTCACGCCCCACATGTCGCGTTCTTTCAACGGCGGCGGCATGAAGTTCAGGTCGGACTTGGGTTGGGTAGGGGAGGTGCGGTCGCCCGCCACTGCGCCCTGTGGCACCGGGATTTCATTGACGGGCACCACTGGCTGGCCAGTGGCGCGGTCCAGCACGTAGATGCTGCCTTGCTTGGTCGACGCCATCACTGCCTGCTTCACGCCCGCAGCGGTCTTGATGTCGATCAGCGAAGGCTGGCCGCCCACGTCCATGTCCCACAGGTCGTGGTGGGTGAACTGGAAGGTCCACTTCACGTGGCCGGTGTCGATGTCCAGAGCGGTCAAGCCAGCGGCGTACTTCTCAGACTCATCGGTACGGTCGCCGCCGTACTGGTCGGGCATCTGGTTGCCCATCGGCAGGTAGAGCATGCCGAGTTTTTCATCCACGGCGAACATGGACCACATGTTCGGCGAGTTGCGGGTGTAGGTCTTGCCCTCGGCCAACGGGGTGGTGTCGTCCGGGTTGCCGCTGTCCCAGTTCCACACCAGCTTGCCGGTGTGCACGTCGAACGCGCGGATCACGCCGCTTGGCTCGTCGATGGAAACGTTGTCGGTCACGTGACCGCCGATCACGACCAGGTTTTTGGTCACGGCCGGTGGCGACGTGGAGTAGTAACCGCCTGGGGCGAAGCTACCGATGTTGGCACGCAGGTCGACCTGACCTTTGTCACCGAAGTCTTCGCACATCTTGCCGGTGTCGGCGTTCAGGGCGATCAGACGGGTGTCGGCGGTCGGCACGAAGATACGTTTCGGGCAGGCATTCGGAGCGGCGGCCGGGCTGGCAGTGCCCGTCGGGCTCTGCTCGGAAGCGTAGGCGGCGTCATCGTGGTACGACACGCCACGGCAGGTCATGTGCGCCCAACCTTTGAAGCTCTCAGCACCCTGGGTGGTGATCTTCGGGTCAAAACGCCAGATTTCCTTGCCGGTATCCGGGTCCAGGGCAATCACTTGGCTGTGCGGTGTGCACACGTAGAGCATGCCATTGACTTTCAGCGGGGTATTTTCCGCGGTGGTTTCACCGGGATCGCCTGGGCCAGGGATGTCGCCCGTGCGATAAGTCCACGCCGGCACCAGCTTATGGGCGTTCTCCGGGGTGATCTGTGCCAGTGGCGAGTAACGGTCACCGAAGGCCGAGCGGCCATAGGAGTTCCAGTCGCCATCGGCCTGGGTTGGCGCAGCGCTGGCCATACCCGGCACCGCGTCGCGGTCCAGTTGGCCGGTCTTGACCATTTCACCTGGGTTGGTGAATTGGCTGGCCAGGGCGGTCGCGCCCGCCAGCACCACGGCAACGCTCAGCGCGCCGGTACCCAGCGGGGCCGCTTGGCCACGCAGCAACGGACGACGAAACCACGGCAACAGCATGACGATGCCCAAGGCGAACAGCAGGGCCAGGCGCGGCACCAACTGCCACCAGTCCAGGCCGACTTCCCACAAGGCCCACACGGTGCTGGCGAACAACACCAGTGCGTACAAGCCCAGCGCGGCGCGGCGGGTGGCCAGCAGCAACACGCCGGTCAGGGTGATGCCGATACCGGCGAGCAGGTAGTACAGCGACCCGCCGAGCATGCTCAGCTTGACGCCGCCAGCCAGCAAGGCCAGCCCCATGATCAGCAGCAAGACGCCTAGCAGCCTGGGCAACAGGCGGCTTGGGCTTGAGGCACCATCAGTGCTCATAGTGTGTTTCTCCGTTACGTTGGAATTATGTAACCCCGTGCTTCACTCACTGTAGATGACGATTCGGCTCGGGCTTGGTTCATCGTTATTTTTGGTTTTTTCTGTGGGTAACCGGGTTATCCACAGGCAGGCAATAAACTCCCGAGCGCAGGTCGGATTAAGACAGCGCTGTCTTTGAGCAAAAAGAGATTCGGCAAAAGGAGTCGACCGGGAGCTGAAGCGTTTCAGATTGTTGCGAAGGATAATGCGGCGGGGCGTTTTGAGAAAGGGTGAATCGCAAGATGCATCATTTCAGTTTTGGTAACAGTGACAGATAGTCGCCCCGATCCCGATCAGTCAAGCGAACGCAATGCTCAACGCAACGACGTTCAAATGTGGGAGCTGGCTTGCCTGCGAAGACGTCGGCCCAGCAAACATTGATGTTGACTGACCCAACGCTTTCGCGAGCAAGCCCGCTCCCACAGGGGATTTTCGGTGATGATTAGAAGGTAGTGCGAACGCCGAACTGCACGCTTCTACCTGGCGCCGGCGCGATATCGCGCAGGATCGAGCTGGCATAGCGCACGGTCTGGTTGGTCAGGTTTTCTCCGTTGACGAAGGCCAGCCACTGGCTGCCACCCACATTGAAGCGATACCCCGCGCTGGCGCCGAGGGTGGTGTAGCCATCGGTGCCGCTTTCGTTATCCGGCACACGCCCTTGGCCCGCGGCATGTTCCACGTCGATACGCGCTTGCCAGCGATCCAGTTCCCACAGCAAGCCGCTGTTCAAACGCAATGGCGCAATGCGCGGCAAGGCTTCGCCGGTGTCCAGGTTGGTGGCGCGGGTGTAGTCGCCCGACAGTTCCAGCGCAAACTTGCCGTAGGCGCCTTCGCCGAGCTTCCAGTGATCCTGGGCTTCGAAGCCGGCGAAGCGTGCTCGTACGCCAGAATATTCGTACTCGGGAATACCGCCCGCGTCCTCTTCACCTTCGTCGTTTAGCGTACGGCCAGTGCCGAGCAAACCGATGTAATTGGAGAAGCGGCTATAGAACACGCCAAAGCTGCCCTTGTGGGTGCCGTTGTCAAAGCGCAGCGCCAGGTCGCTGGACACGGCTTTTTCTTTCTTCAGGTTGGCATCGCCCAACTCATAGGTGCCGGTGGCGACGTGGGCGCCGTTGGCATACAGCTCGTAGAAGGTTGGTGCGCGTTCGGTGTAGCCCAGGGTGGCGGCCAGGGACCAGACCGGCGTAAGGGTGTAGACAGCGCCAGACGACAAGCTGCCGGCGGTGAAGTTATTGCTCTTGTCGGCATTGGCAAAACGCTCGTTGCCTTTGGCGTTCGGGTCGACGCTGGTGTGTTCCAGGCGTGCGCCGAGGCTAAGTTTCAGGCGTTCAGTGGCTTGCATTTCTTCGAGGATAAACAGCGCGCCGGCGTTGGTGTCGCTCTGTGGCACGAAAGCTTCTTCGCCCAGGGCCGAGAATTCGTTGCGCGTCACTTGGGCGCCGACCACGCCATCGAACGGGCCAATCGGTTGGTGTCGGGCTTCAACGCGGGCTTCATAGCCTTTGTTCTTGAAGGTGGTGCCGGTTTCGCCGCCTTCGATTTCCCGGTGTTCGTAGTCAGTGTAACCGGCGTCTATTTTCACCGAGGTAAACGGCCCTTGCAGGTTGCGGATCTCGGACGCAAAGGCGTAGTGGTCCTGTTTCATGCGGATGCGCACATCCTGCTCGGCGGGTGAGCCGTAGTTACTGTCGTAATTGCTGTATGACAGCCCGGCATAACCATCGTCCCAGGTGTAGGAACCGCCCACCGCACCGCCGTCCTGGCGCCCATTGCTGTTGCCCAGGCGCCCGTTTTTGCCGGGGCCGTCCTCGCTCTCCGGTGCATGCCGGCTGCGGGCATAGCCTGGGATTTTCAAGTCATTGAACTCGCGCCCATTGGCATCCAGATGCAAAGCGAAGGTACCGTTACCGGCCTCCAACTTGCCCGCGCTGCTGCGGGTGGTGTCGGCACCGCCGTAGCGCAACTCGCCAGCGCCATGGATGCCCTCGATGGCCTCGGTGGGGATGCGATTGTCGAAGGTGTTGACCACCCCGCCGATGGCGCTGCCGCCGTACAGCAGGGCGGCCGGGCCCCGCACGATTTCGATGCGGTCAACGTTGATCGGGTCCAGCGGTACCGCGTGGTCGTAGGACAGCGACGAGGCATCCAGCGCCCCCACACCGTTGCGCAGAATACGAATGCGGTCGCCGTCCTGGCCGCGAATGATCGGGCGGCTGGCCCCCGGGCCAAAGTACGAAGACGACACACCCGGCTGCTTGTTCAGGGTTTCACCGAGGCTGCCTTTTTGTTGCAGGGTCAGGTCATCGCCTGTCAGCACAGTGGTGGGCGAGGCCAGCTGTTCGCTGCCCAGCGGGTTGCCGGTGACCACTTGGGGTGGCAGTTCCAGGGCATGGGCCTGGGAGCCAATCAACAGGGCGGCGGCGAGGGGCGACAAGCGCCAGAGAGAAGGCAGCGACATCGGAGATTCCTGGGCAAAATGACTGATAATTTAAGTTACAATATAACATCTCTTTTTTGTGTAGAAGGGGAACTTTTCCTGGCGGGCTATATTCAATGCGATGCTTCCACCTGCACGCCCCGTCGGCTAAGGTGCGCGGCTGTGTTTCCTCTTTTTGCAAAAGGCCTGGCATGACCGCGACAAGCAACGACCCGCTCCACGGTGTGACCCTGCAACACGTGCTCACCACCCTGGTGGAGCATTACGAGTGGAGCGGCTTGGCCGAGCGCATTGATATCCGCTGCTTCAAGAGTGACCCGAGCATCAAGTCGAGCCTGACTTTCCTGCGCAAAACCCCGTGGGCGCGGGAAAAGGTCGAAGGTTTGTACGTCAAGCTGATGCGTACCAAGCGCCCCCTGGATTGAAAGCATGAAGCGCTTTGTCGCGACGGCAGCCTTGGCCGGTTGGGTGGGGTTGGCGATCCAGCAATACCTGATTCTCTATTCGCGCTGGACCAGTGGCGCGAGCTTGCTGGGCGGCCTGATCAGTTTCTTCAGCTTCTTCACCGTGCTGACCAATACCCTGGTGGTCGTGGTGCTCAGCTACGCGCTGGTCAAGCGCGACTCTGGCGCCAAGCGGTTTTTCCTCGCGCCTCGCATCAGTAGCGCGATTGCCGCGAGCATCGTGGTGGTAAGCCTGGCCTACAACCTGCTGCTGCGGCATCTGTGGAGCCCGCAAGGCTTTCAATTTATCGCCGATGAGTTGCTGCACGACGTCATGCCGTTGTTGTTTGTGGTGTATTGGTGGCGGTGTGTGCCCAAGGGTACGTTGCGGCTCAAACACATTGCCGGCTGGGTGATCTACCCATTGGTGTACTTCGGTTATGTGCTGCTGCGGGGGCATATGCTCGGGCAGTATCAGTACCCGTTCATGGATGTGGACAGCCTCGGTTATCCACAGGTGTTTGTGAATGCCGCAGGGATTTTGGCAGGGTTCATCGTCATCGCGTTGGCGATCATTGGCCTGGACAAGCGCCTCAAATCCCCCTCGATTTAAAGTGAGCACCATTAATGTGGGAGCTGGCTTGCCTGCGATAGCATCACCTCGGTGTACCTGATAAACCGAGGTGCTTGCATCGCAGGCAAGCCCGCTCCCACCTTAATCATTCTTCTTCGCTGCCCTCAGCACGCCAGTAACCCACGGCCTTGAGGTATTCCTCGTTGACCTTGTGCGTATCCAGCAGCACCCGCCGTACCTGGCGCGACAGCTTGGTTTCGGTGGCGACGAAGCTGTACAACGCCCCGCTGGGCAGCGTCAGGTTGCGCACTACATCGAGCAGGTCATCGTGGCCGCGCAGAACCCAGATCACCTCGACTTCGGCTGCGCTGCCGAGCACCTGTTGTTCCGCCGCATCGGCGATTTCAATCACCGCCAGCACCTTGCGCCCGGCCGGTAATTCTTCCAGGCGTCGACCGATGGCGGGCAGGGCGGTTTCTTCACCGATCAGCAGGTAGCTGTCGAAGATGTCCGGCACGATCATCGAACCCCTTGGCCCACCGATATAAAGATGCTGGCCGACCTGTACCTGCTCGGCCCAGGTGGAGGCAGGGCCATCGCCGTGCAGCACGAAGTCGATGTCCAGCTCGCCGATGTCCAGGTCGTAACGCCGTGGCGTGTAGTCGCGCATGGCGGGTTGCGGGCCGTCGCCCTTGATGGCGAACGTCGGGCTTTCCAGCGCCGCTTGTTCGGCGGCGTTCTGCGGGAACAGCAGTTTGATGTGATCGTCGCTGCCCAGGCTGATGAAACCTGCCAGTTCCGGCCCACCCAAGGTGATACGGCGCATACGCGGGGTGATATCCACCACCCGCAGTACTTGCAGGCGGCGGCGTTTGATGTCGTGGGTCACGCGATGGATGGCTTGTGTGTTCATTGATCTCTCCCGTCGGCAATAGCTTGGGCGGTGCCGTTGAGCAGCGCCGCGACACGAACGATTTCTTCCGGGCTCCAGTGCCCGTGGTGTGAGTGCAAGGCATGGCGCAGGTTGTGCACCGCCTCGTGGATCTCGGGTGGGCGGTCGTGCCCGCGCAGCGAGCGCTTGCTGACATCGATACGCATGCGCACGCCGTCCAGGGCAACGGCTTGCTCGCTTAAGAAGAGACGACCGGCGTCGGTGATTGTGTAGCGCTTTTTTCCGCCATCGGCGTCGCCGCTGATCAACTCGCTCTCTTCAAGAAAGGTCAGGGTGGGGTAGATCACGCCGGGGCTGGGGCTGTAGGCGCCGTCGAACAAGCCTTCGATGCGGCGGATCAGGTCGTAGCCGTGGCAGGGCTGTTCAGCGATGAGGGCTAATAGCAGCAGCTTGAGGTCGCCTGGGGCGAACACCCGGGGGCCACGGCCACCCCGTTTTTCAAATTCGCCGCGATGATCATGCTTCATGTAGGGCTTCTCTGCTCAGGTTTAGATATAACGTAAGATATATCTTATGTCGTTGGTAGCCTATGGCGACCAACGGTCGTGGCAGCGTGAGACGCAGCCGGAAATCGGAATATGTGAATAGACGAATAGCGTCTTTAGAGTTATAACTTTAATTAGAGTTGGCGCTCCAATTCAAGCTAAGTGTCGTGAGTTTTTTATCGAGTGTATGTATGGTGTAGTCCAGTTCTTACAGTAGTTTTCAGGTTATGCTTTTACTGCCGTGTAGCCTGTTTCTTACAGCGGATTTTAAAGTTTGGTCAAAGTGCCATGTTTTTCCCGCGCGCCCTGATTACAAGGGCTACGAGCGTGTGAGAAGAAGCCTGCATACCTGCTTTTAATTTTATTGAATGATTGTTTGGCGTTGTGTGGTTCAACTAACCAGCGGCGTAATTCGTTGTTGAGGTGGTACTTGGCAACGAACCAATCAATGTTAATAAATGCAGGTACTGATCATGTTCAAGAAGTTTGCTGTTGCTGTTCCCCTGGCTGTTTTGGCTTTGTCTTCCTCGGTAACAGCTATCGCTGCAGGTGAAGCCAGTCACACCGTCAACCTCAAGGCAAACATCCCGACCACCGTGTTCCACGCACAACCGCGTGACCCGAACTGGGGCCGTGACGAAACCATGAGCTACAACCTGGTCAGCGGCGAGTTGGCTCCGTTGAGCGCCATCTACGATCTCAAGAACACCAACGGTTCGGTACACGCTTACATCGAAGGTGGCCCGGCTGTGTTGTTCAATGGTGACGTGTCGCAGAACATCCCGCTCACCACCAGCCTCAATGGCGTCACGCTGACCGGCACCCCCCAGGAAGTAGTCAATGAAGCCGACTCCACCCCTGGCGTGGGGGCTGAAATGCGCATCGTCGCGGCCAAACCGTCGGCCACCCAGCGTGGTTCCTACACCGCGGTGATGCCGGTGGTGTTCGACGCGGTATTGCCAACGCCTTGAAACCCATAAGTGCCCGCGACGTACGGGCACCCCTTGTATGACTTGCAGGTCGGCTGATTTTTCCTCCTCGGTCTGCCGACCTGATTTTCATTTTTGGCCCTGGCATTCCGAGTATTCCGTTCATGTTTCCGATGACGCCTATCGCGGCAGCGCTTGCGCTGTTGGTGTGTACGAGTGCCCTGGCAGCGCCCGCCACTTCTGGCGCTGCCACCCCCGGCAGCCTGATTTCTCAGGCCCAAGGCTTGCCCGCAGGGTTTGCCGACCATTTTTTTGATGTGCCGCTGGCGGTGCGTGTGGACCTGGACCAACAACTGCTCGGCGAAGCCTTGATCGTGTTGTCTCAAGACGACCGCGTGACCCTTCTGGAATTTACCGATACCGGTGACAGTAAAGTCCCGGCGGCCACCCGCGACACCTGGCAGGCCGTGCTGGAACAAGGCGTGGCGCTGGGCGCCTGCACCCAGTCCTGCCCGCAAAAAATGATCTCGGCGTACTACAACCTCGAAAGCTCGCAGTTGTCGATCCTGACGCAAAACGTCGAATTGGCAGACGACACCCCGCGTTTCTATGACCAACCGGAAGGCGGCAGCCTGGGGTTGATCATCAATAACCAGCTCAATCTCAATGGCAGCCAGCAAGACAGCCTGGGTGGACGCTATGGCCTGCAAGCCAGCTCCAGCGTGGGTAACTGGAGCCAGGTGTTCAACCTGCAGTTGGCCCGCCAGAGTGGCGATGAGGCGCAAATGCGTCATGCGATCCACGAGCTGTACACCCAGCGTGAACTGCAAGGGCAGTTTTTCCGCCTGGGCCACTTCACGCCGAATTCCGATGGCCTCACCCGTCAACTGCGCAGCTTCGGCGCCAGCCCCGATACGGCGCTGGGTGTGATGTATGGCAGTTCCGACACGTTGGCGATCAATGACGCCAAGCCCAGCGTGTATCCGATCTACGTCACCGCCAGTCGGCAGGCGGCGGTAGAGATTTATCGCAATGGCTTGTTGATCAACACCCAGTCGGTGACGGCCGGCCTGCAAACCCTGGACACCCGGCCACTGCCGGGCGGCATCTATGAGGTCGAAGTGCGCCTGGTGGAAGATGGCCTCACCACCAGCACCAGCCAGGAACTGGTGTACAAGCCCAGCAACTGGCGCAACGCCGACGACCCGTGGCGCTACAACCTGTTTGCCGGGCGCGAGACCAAGCTGTTCAGCAACTGGGATGAGCAGGCCTCCGGCGCGATCACCGCCGGTGCGTCACTCAACTACCTGGTGCATCCGCGCGTGATCCTCGGCCTGTCTGCTCGCCAGGTGCGCGAGCAACTGCAGTACGGCGGCTCGGTGGATTGGACCGTGGCCGGCAATACCAGCCTCTACGCCAACCTGTATCAAACCCAGGAACATGGCACTGGCATGGACCTGCAAGGGCTTTACAGTTTCGGTGCGACCAACCTGGTGTTCAGCCATAACCGCAGTTGGCTCGACACTCGCGACACTTACGAAACCCTGCCCGACGGTACACGCCTGCGGCGCAACACCTTCGTCGGCCAGGCGAGCAATTCTGCCCTGTCGGTCAACCACCGCCTCGACGCACAGAACACCTTGAACCTGCGGGTTTCCCACAGCCAGGGCAATGTGGAAGGGGCAGGCGTGGACTTGGGTTGGAGCCGCCACGACAAACTGTTCGGCAGTGATGCCAACTGGCGTTTCTCGGTATTCGACCGACCGGGCAGCAGCGGCACCAACGACCAACGCAACCGTGGCGTCGACGTGACCCTGAGCATGAACCTGGGCACAGACGGCCGGCAGATTTCCGGCAGCGTCGGCACCCGCACCGCCCGCGATGGTGGGCGTGACAACAACGCCTCGCTGACGATTCGCCAGGACCTCACCGACCACGTGCTGCAAAGCGTTTCGGCCACAGCCATAACCGACACCTACGGCGTCGGCTTGTCGAGTATGGCCAGCTTCAGTACCGATGCGCTCAGTGGTGACGGCTTTGTGCAGCGCAGCTCCTTCAACGGTGATTTCAGCGGTGGCTTGAACCTCAACAGCACGTTCGTCGCGGGCGCCGGCAAGATGTTGCTGAGCAGCCAGTACCAGGGCAATGGGGCAGGCATGATCATCGATGTGGAAACCGACCTCGATGAAATTGCCCTGCGCGCCGACGACCTGGGCGGCGGCAGCGCCGTGTTGCGGCCAGGACGCAACTATGTGCCGGTCTCGGCCTACAAGAGCAGCAGCGTGAGCTTCGACTTCGAAGGCAATCACCCGCCGGCGGCCAATATCCAGCCCACCCGTTCCAGTTACCACTTGAACAAGGGCGGTGTGGACTACCGCAAGGTCACCGTGATGAAAACCGTCACCGTACTCGGTCGCCTGCTGGACGGGCGAGGCGCGCCGCTTAAGGGGCATCACGTGATCAACCACGCCAGCCGTGGCGTCAGCGAAGTGGACGGGTTTTTCTCCATGGAGATGAGTTCCAGTTCACCAACCCTGCAAGTGCGCTACCAGAACCAGTTGCTCTGCCAGTTCCGCCTCGACCCGAGGCATACGACCAATGAAAACGATGTGTTGATGATCGGTGATCTGCGCTGCACGCCGGACACGCTGGCTGAAGCTAACCACAAGGCCGACACCGCCAGTTGACGCTGGCTTGGATGGAATTCGATGACTTTTATCACTGCAATAAAAACACTGTTGAGGCCGATGCCCCTGGCACTCGCACTCGGCTGTACGAGCTTGACGGCGCAGGCGTTCGTTGAGGACATCACGGCGGTGTTTCGGCCTGATCCGACGAACCCGATGAGTAACAAGTTCAAGAACACCACGGCTCACAGTGGCGTATGCGCCTGGCACATACCGACGCGATGTGAGGCCCTTAATATCTTCAGTATTCGCAACATGGAGTTCCGGGCTGAATCTGCCACACCGATTGCGGCCGGGCATACCGACCCGCGGCAAGGCGCCTATTTCAAAGTGCCTTCAGCGTGGCGCGACGTGCAGGTGACTCACACGGGCACAGGCGAAAGCGCCACCGTGCAGATGCGTATTGCCGGGGTGGGGACCCGCTGGGATATTGCCTACCCGCCCGGTGTCAGTGCTTGGCAGTATGAGGGCAAACCGTGGGATTTTTATTGGAAGGCCGGCGCCCCGCCGTGTGTGGGGCTGGGCTATCACGCGGCGTGGATCAATTTCGGGCTGTTTTTCTGGAGTGTTCCAGAAAATGCCGGGGCGTGCAGCCTCACGCCGGGGTACGACATTCCATGGCTCAAATACAGCTATATGGAATACGGTTACGAGCTCAGAACGCCCAACCCATTGACCATGACGGCCGGCGAGTATCGCGGGTCGTTGACTTACAGCATGGGGCCTGGCGGTGACTTTGACTTCGGTGACGTGATGATTCCCAGCGACAACATCGCCACCTTCAATTTCACCCTGCAAGTCGAGCACATCCTCAAAGTCACCCTGCCTCCGGGCGGCAACCGTGTCGAACTGCTCCCCGAAGGCGGCTGGCAAGCCTGGCTCAACCGCGGGCGGCAGCCCTCGCGATTGTCCCGTGACCAGACCTTCAGCATTTTCTCCAGCGGGCGTTTCAAGATGACCCTTGAATGCGGGCTGGCGATCGGCAACACCTGCGGCCTGCGCAACGGCGCGGGGGATGAGGTGCCGTTGCAGGTCGCGGTCAGCTTGCCGTTTGGCCTGCACAACCAGCGCGACGAGCCCGTAAACCGGCAGCCGTTACGCAGGGATGGGGTAGGCACCGAGTTGATCCAGTCCGTGCACTACGTCAACAACCGCCCCGGCACGCTGCACTTTCAAGTCGACAAAGAAGACGTGGGCGACATGCTCAAGCATCCCGGGAGTACCTATTCAGGCGTAGTCACCGTGATCTGGGATTCGGAAGTCTAGGCGGGTTTTGCCCGCACATCGGCCCGCTGTCGTGGCGGGCCGCGTTCAATCAACAAGGCGTAATCAACTATGAAACATGCAGTGCTATGGGCCGGGCTTTTCCTGATGTCGTTGACAGCGCAGGCGGGGCCGGCAATCAACGTCGGCGTCGTGTACGACTACCTGGAAGGCGACCGCAGCTCCTACCTCAAGCGGGTATTCAACGGCGGCACCAGTACCGCGTTCATCAAGGTCAATGTGCTGGAGATTATCTATAACGCCGACGGTACCTCCCGGGAAGTGCCGGTCGCCTCGATGACCGACGCCAAGGGCAGCACCACCAATCGCGACGGCCTGATGGCTAGCCCGGCGCGCCTGATCGTGCCGGCCGGCGGACGCCAGGGCACTCGTCTGTTGTACATGGGCCAGCGTGACAAGGAGCGTTACTTTCGTGTGCGCTTTATCCCCGTCGTGCCGGAAAAGGAAGATGACTTTGCGGTCACCGACGCAGAGCGCAGCGAATACAAAAAAGACCTGGCAGCCGGGGTCAACGTCATGGCGGGCTATGGCACGGTGTTCTTCGTGCGCCCCAAGGATACCCGCTTCGATACGCAGATCAGCGAGACCGCCAGCCAGTACACCCTGCGCAATGCCGGCAACAGTACGGTCGTGCTCGATGAGTTCCGGGACTGTTCAGTGGCAAAGAAAACCGACTGTGAACCCACCACCAAGCACCACATCCTGCCTGGCCGCCAGCTGGTATTCGAGAAGAAAGTCGAACGCCAATTCAGCTTCCAGTTGGTTGAAGGCCGGGACAAAAAACCGATGAAGGTCACCCGATGATATTTAGACAATTGACGCGACTGGCGGCGCTGATGGTGCCGTTGACCCTGGGCGGGCAAGCGATGGCGTTTCAGGAACGCCAGAGCTTTGATGTGTCGGTGACCATCCCGATCCACGAAGCCTATGTATTGCCTTCCGAACCCGACTGGATGGGGCAGGATCAGTTGCTGGCCTGGGACTTGACGACCTCCCGGCTTGGCCGCCTGCGCAAGCATTTCGACGTCAAGAATCTCAATGGCGGCGTTGCGGCACGCCTGGGAGACGTGCCCTATCTGTTGAGCGGCAATGACCGTATCGATTTGCGCGTGCTGTTCAACCGGGTGCCCCTGACCCTGGACTCGACCCAGGTACTCAGCGCTGACGAAGCGGGCATGGGCCGGCGCGTCGAGCTGGATATTTCGGCGATCGAGCCGCAGGGGGGTTACCAGGGCGGGGCCTACTACGGCACGGTGCATCTGATGTTTGATTTTCTTGCGCCTTGAACGCCAGGGCCGCATCAAGCCCGGTTTTTACGTGCTCCGGCCCGGTTCAGCGCAACACGCGTCAGATCTCGCAGCCACTGATTGTGCCGGTACCCCAGCTCATTGAGTGCTGTGTCGTACTGTGTTGAACTCATAGGGTTGCCGGATAACACGCTGTCTTCGTCCAATCCCAGGGCTTGCGCCAGGCCGCGCAGTTTTACCCGCTGGGCTTGCCGATCAATCTCCGGCAGCGTCTGTGACTGGGCGTATTGCGCTTGCAGTGCCTGTAATTCATCGAGTTGGAGGTACTTCAAGTCGAAGGCTGTGTCATTGTTCCATTTGGCGGTGGGGTTGTGCTGCTCGAGGTAACGCTCCCAACCTTTGTCCAACAGCATCTGGTTCACCAGCCCGTCACCCTCTTCCAACCTGGCTACTGCGGCGGCCACCTTTTCGATCTGCGCGGGGGTTACATCGGCGAGAGTGCGGTAAGTCATATGGGTCGATAGCCACGGCAGGTCCAGCCGGTCTGCCAGGGTGCTGCGATAGGCTAAGTGAATGCCGGCCTCGTCGACCTCGCCATGCTCGCCGTCGATGACCTGCGACCATAGCCGTTGCCCCAGCCCGCCCTGATCTTTGGGTTTGAGGCGGTGGGCGATGTCTTCACCAATGGCTTTGCCCATATAGGCATCGCGCGCGGCTCCGCGGGCCAGCACCACCAGCCTGGCCTCGAGTTCTGCCGGTGTGGTGCTGGTTCGATAGGCTTCGCTGGCGAGTACTTCGACGCCCAGTTTCTGGAATATCAGCGCGCCGGCGTCGGGGCACAAGCCGGGGTAGCGAGTATCCTTGAACACGCGCTCGCGCAGGTCGCTGTCGGCTTCGACCGCCCTCAGCAGGCGCCATACCCTCTGGCTCAGCTCAGGCCGGTTGTTCTGATAGGCCAGGCGGTCTTCCTCGGCCTGGAACTCGTCCGGCTCTTCGAGCGATTTGATCACCTCAAACAGACCTTGAGAGCCGGGTTCCTTTTCAATCGCGTCCCACAGCTGCCGGTGCTGCTCATGCTCCTCAGGCTTGATGTCACTCAGCCAGGGTGCGCTTTCACCTCTAGGCGCGTAGAAGCGCAGCGGGTCCAGCCCCACAGACTCGCGGTATTCAGCGAGCAAGTCCTGAAAGTCCGAGGTGAGCCTGCTCTGGTCCAGGCGGGTACGGGCAATGATGTCGGCATCATCCGAACCTGGGGCGACATGGGGTAACTGGGTGATCGGGTTCTCGCTCAGGTCCAGTTGGAACCCGCGCGCGCGTGAGCGACCGACGAGCCCGACGGGCCAGTCCTTTATTTGCGTATTGCGCAGGTTCAGCAAGGTCAAGGCCGGCATTTGGCTGATATCCGGTGTTTGCCCCAGTGGGTTGCCGGCCATCTCAAGCTGTTTGAGACGCTTGAGCCGTCCAAGTGTTGCAATGGCGGCATCGTCCAGAACCAGGGCATTTGCTTCCAGATGCAAGCGTCGAAGACGTTTGAGCTTGCCCAGGGTCGCAGGTAACTGGGTGAGCTGGTTGTGACTCAGATCGAGGTCGCGCAGATGCGGGAAATTGTCTAGAAAGGCGGCGTGGTGATCGGAAAAATCACAACCACGCAGGTCCAGGTCGCTGATGTGGTTCAGTGGCACGTTAAGGGTGGGCAGTTCGTCGGGCATGGGCGTATTGAACAAGTCCAGAGCGATACCGCCGCGGTGTTCGAAGCTTTCGTCCAGATGCACCGTCAGGCCATTGCTCCAGCCATCATAGAGGCGGGTCGCGACTTGCGCCCGGCGTTTGCGGACTTCCGGCTCCAACAGCGTGCCCGCCCTGGGCGTCGGACCCTTTATGTAGGCGTCGAGCTGATTGAACAACTGCTGTTTTTGCGACTCCATCTGCATCAGCGTTTGCTCGCCTTCGGCTGTGCTCATCGTGATTGATAAGCGTCGAACGCTGTCGTTGCTCATCGCGGGCAGTAACTGTTTGATGCGTTCTTCAATGGTTTTGGGTTGCATGTCATAACTGTCGACCCGGGACATTTTGCAGGATGCGCCTCCGCCCAGCAGCACCTCGGTTTCGGGAGCGGGCCGCATGCGTAAGGGCGGCTCAGCCAATGCCAGGCGTCGCTCGGCCGGTGCCTGGTTATGTTCGATCACCCACTGCCTGAGCTGTTCACCTTCGCCGACGGTGTAGGGCGGGGCGCGCTGCGGATCCTGCGCCAGGGTCCAGAGCAGGGACTCGTACAGCGTGGTGGCTGGGTTGAGTGGGTTGGCATCGGCGTCGAACACGGTGTAGGTCCCGTCTGCGCTGCGTACCAGTGTGCGGGCCTGCGGCGCGTCGGTTTCACCGACGCTGCAGCGCAACGGGCCGGTGGGGCTGTTGTCCCGGATGTCGATGTTCAGATGGCTGAACACGTCGCTGTGCAGGCGCAGGGTATTGAGCACCAACCGTTCGCTGTGCGCCGAGGGTTGCCGGGGAGGGTAAAGCCCTTCGACAGCGCGGCTGGCCTGATGGTCGAAGTCCAACTCCCGTGCCAGGCTTTTGAGGCGCAGGGGCAGGCGCTGTGTGTCGTTCATCACCGTTGTTTCTTCAGGCCAGGCCTGCTTGAGCAACGCGTTCGCACTGCTCAGCGCCAGCTCGGGAAAGTCCTGGCGCAACAGGGCCACGTGTGGGTCGCTGCTGGCTTGGCCCAATTGGTAATGACTTTTGGCGACATGCCCGCCATAGCCCTCTACGTAGTTCGCCAGTTTATTGCGCAGCGCCTGGGCCTGTTGAGCCTGGGGCAAGGTTTCACCCAACAACGTATTGACCTGAGGTTCGTCCAGAAAACCCAGCACCCGCTCGGGCAGCCTGGCAGCCATCACGTCAGCCAGGCTGATGCGCAGGGTATCGACGGGCGCGGCGTGGGTATCGCCGTATTTGCGCGACTCGCCGCTCAGATCGCTGTTGTGAAACACCTCCAGGGCTTTGCTCGGCGGCCAGCCGGGGAGGTCGGTAACGGCTTGTTCGAACCAGTAGGAATAGGGGGCGAGTGTCTGGCCCGTACGTATTTTCTGGACAGACGCCTGGGCGAAACGGTCTGCGCTAAAGCGTTCGATGCTGTCGGCCAGCAGCGGCGGGGCCGGCTGGTTGCGCACATACATGTGGCGCAAATGGTCTGGCTCGCTGCCGCTGATGATACGGATCTGTTCAAGCTGCTCGTTGGTGAGCGCCTGGGTGGCGGGGCTGATGCGGCGCATCAGCGTGTGATCGTCCCAGCTGCGCGGTTGTTCGCCTTCATGTACCCAGGCGCCGTGACCATTGAAGCGCACTTTCGGTTGATAGGCGTGTGGCCGGCGGGGGTGCACGATTCGGTGATGAGGCAACTGCGGGTCCGGTTCTACCTGGTAGTGATGGTTGGCGTGGGCCAGCCAGTGTTTCTGGGCATGCTGATACAAACCCTGTGTATCAGCGGCGATGCCTTGGGGCAGGCTGATGGTCTGCTGGTAAGGCGAAAGATCGGGGTTCCACAAGCGCTTTTCACCGCCATCCAGCGTCACCGGGTGCAGGCCCTCGACGAAGGGCGACAGCTTAAGGGTGACAGCCTGGCCGACAGTACCGGCCCCCGCCCAAATGCCTAGTTGCACCACCGTTTCCACCACGTCCATGACATGCCCGATGGCTTCCAGTCCGTTGCCTTGCGCCCAGTCAACAATACCTTCGAACACATCGCTGGCCACCTGGTAGGCGGTGTAGGCGAGCATCAACTCCCCCAGGAACGGCACGAAGGGGGTGACCACCAGGAGCGCCGCATTGAAAATATCCGAGAGGATCTTGCCCAGGTTATTCCACCAGGCCCAGCGCGCCATCAAGTCGGCGTAAGCGGTGCTGATCGCCACGTCCCGGGTATCGTTGACAATTTTATTGACGTTGACCCGGTACAGGTAGTGCCACAGCGTGTCAGGCTCCGAATGCCCGGAAGGCGCTCGGTTCTCGTGGTCGTCAAAAATGTTTTGCACGCTGAAGTGCAACCGCGGCGTGTCCACCGCGATGGTTTGCCAACTGGGGCCACTATCGGTGCGCTTCTTTTCGTGCCACTGCACCTTGAACAGGCGGCTTTGCAGCTCGGCAAAAAAATGCCCGCGTTGTTTATGGTCGACAAATCGACTGAAAAACTGACGGTAGGTGGTCTTTGCAGGCGCTTGGCCGTGGGCATCCAGGGTGGCGGTGCTGTCGCGCAGTTGGCGCGTCAACTCATTCATGAATTCAATCGGCGAGGGGTACTCCTTCAACGGATGCTCCGGGTCTTCAGGAACATAGGCAATCAGGCGTTCGATGTGTTTGTCGCTGCCCTGTGGCGCGGCAATCAGCACGATACCGCTGAGCCGGGCATCCAGCAGGCTGAGGTTGTAGTACTCCACCGGTATGCCGTCCAACGCTGGGTCGGGCTTGTCCTCGACAATATCGAACAGCAGACGTCGGGCGTCCTCCTGGATATGCTGCTGCGACCAGGCGATGCAGGCGGCGTTTTTCAGCGTGGCCTTGTCGCAGGCAATCACTTTGCGCCGTAGCGTATCGGCCTGGACTTGATTGCCGAAGCCAAGGGTGCGCAATAACCGTGTCTGGTATTGGCGGCCTATATCCAGGGTGCGGCACAGATTTTTGAATACTTGCGCGGTCAGGGGCTGGCCGCTGGTATTGGAGGTGAACGTCAGGAGGGGCTGCTGGCCACGGGCGTCGGGCTTGGACAAGAACCCATAGTCGGCAAACTGCTCGCTGGCGGAAAAGTTATGCAGAGCGGCGTCCAGTAACGTTACGGTCCGGCTGGTTACGCCTTTGCGAACGCCAATGACCCACCAGCTTTTTTCGGCGGGGGCATACAGGCGAATGAACGTGTTTTTTACATCAATGTCGCCGTATTCACGCAAGGCCTTTTTGAGCAGAGGCTCTGCGAATGAGTACACGTCCTTGATGTATTTGAAGTGTTCATCCAAGGCATTCCTGGCGGTCCACTGCTCGGCCATGGCCTCTGTGGAAACCGTATCTGCGCGCGTGTCGAGCGAGTTGAGTCGGGTGTAGACAAAAGGGCTTGCGGCTTTCAGTGCGCGAGCGCGTGTCAGCGTGGTCGCGCTGAGCCAATCTGGAATGGAGCGCTGGATAACATCAAAGTGCATACCCTTCTGGGCATGGCTCGCAGCGTGTGGGGAGGGGCGTTCGAAGAACATGGTTGTGTTGCCTTGAGATGAGTAGTGGGGGGTCAACCCGATCTACACTAATCACCCTCATGAAACGTTCAGGCATACATAAACACTACTTGGCCCCTCCCTGGAAAAATCAAACGCAGGGCTCGAGAAATGGGCGTTTTGGATCAATAAGCCAGGAGCAAGCAACAACGGATTACCACTCTGGCGCGGCGCTCATCGAGGCAGGCATGTGCTCTGACTCTCACCTTGCAGATAAGGCATCAATATCGGGGCCATGCCTTTAAGCACTTGTACCGGCAACGCCGAGGTGAACTTGAAGCCCTGCGCCGAGCTGCCCGGTACGAACGCAGTGAGTGTGCCGAAGTGGCGCTCGCCGATGTAGAACACGAAAGTGGCGGTGCGGTTGATCGCCTTGGAACTGATGATACGTCCGCCCGAACCGATCGCTTCGATGCGGTTATCGCCGGTGCCGGTCTTGCCGCCCATGGCCAGTGGTGTGCCGTCGGCCTGTTTGAAACTGCCGGCGACGCGTTTTGCAGTGCCGGCGTCCACCACTTGGGATAACGCGCCGCGCAAGGCCGTGGCAACTTCGGAGGGCATGACACGATGCGCCCGGTCGGGGTCGTTGATCACGCGGGTGTCGTACGGTGTACCGGCGGCAAAGTGCAGGCTGTCGATGCGCAGTACCGGGATGCGCACGCCATCGTTGAGGATGATGCCCATCAACTCGGCCAGTGCGGCAGGGCGGTCGCCGGAGCTGCCGATGGCGGTCGCCAGGGACGGCACCAGATGGTCGAAGGGGTAGCCTACGTCCTTCCAGCGTTGATGAATCTCCAGGAACGCTTCGATCTCCAGCATGGTGCGGATACGGCTGTCACGTGCGCTCTGGTGGCGGCTCTTGAACAGCCAGCTGTAGACCTCCTGACGCTCGAACTGGCTGGCCTTGACGACTTCGCTGAACGTCGCCTCCGGGTGGTTGATCAGGTAGCCCAGCAACCACAGGTCCAGGGGATGCACCTTGGCAATATAGCCCTGGTCGGGCAGGTCGTAGGCGCCGGGGCCGTAGCTGTCATAGAGTGCATCGAGGCGCTTGTCGGTCAGCGTCTGCTCGCCCTTGGTGCCGGCCAGGCGCGCGCGCACGAAGCTGTTGAAGCTGTCGCGGCTGGCCTCCGGCAGCAGATAACGGTGGACCGCGGCCAGGCGGATCGCCGTGGGATGCAGGCTGTCGAGGAAGGTTTCCAGGCGCGCCTGGGTGTCCTTCTTCTGGTATTTCTTCCAGAACTTGAGCAGGAACGTGGTGCCTTCGCGGTCGGCGAATTGCGCCAGGTATTCCTGACGGCGCGGCTCGTTGTCGTCCTTGAGCAAATGCGCGCTGTTGTTGGCACTGGTGTAGGTGGTGTAGCGCACCAGATCGCGCATCAGGCGGATAAAGGGCAGGTTGATCGATTCACGCAGGGCGTCGCGCAGGGTCGGGTTGCGGCCATTGTCTTCGTTGCGAAAGTTATGGAAGCGGTGCAGGCCACCACCGGTGAAAAAGCTCTCGCCCGGGCTTGCCGAATAGGTGCGGTCAAGCGCAGCGTCGAGCATGTCGGCCAGGGATTTGCGGGGGTTTTGTAGCAGGTAATCGACGGCCCAACGGCTGATGCGGTCCTGCTCCGCAACCTCGATTTTTTTCAGTGCCGCAGGTGTTGCGGCGCCGTAGCGCTCATGCAGTTCGGCGACGATTTGCAGGTAAGTGGTGAGCACCCGCAGCTTGGCGGTGGAGCCCAGTTCCAGTTTGCTGCCGTTGTTGATGTCGAAGGGTTGGTCCGTGTTGTCGGTCTGTACCCGTACCCGTGCGCCATCATCGGTGCGCTCGAACAAGGTGAAGCTGTAGCGTACCTGCGGGGTACTCGCCGGGGTGAGCAAGCGCTCGCCGAGTAACCCGACTTCGGCGGCATAGTCAGGGGCGGCAAGGCGTTTGAGGTAGGCGGTGACTTGCTCTTGCAACTGGCCCTGCAAAGTACTGGTGGCCGACAGGTCCAGGCGGTCCAGGTCGTACAGTGGGCGGTCGAGCAGGGCGGCCAGGCGGCTGCGCGCGACGCTGATACCTTTGTTGGTCTCGACTTTCTGCAGGGTTGGCTGCTGCTGCCAATCACGGTAGCTGACCTTGCTTGCCAGCGCCGCCGTCACCCACTCGGCCGGCACCACACCATTTTGCGCCAGCAACCGTAAGTGGCTGTCGGTCAGTTGCACCAGGTCGTCACGGCCCTTGGTCAAGTAATAGGAGGGGCGGCGCTGGGCGATGATCAGCGAGAGCACTTGGCGCAACGCCAGGCCGCGCGCTGCGAGGCTGGCCGGGGTTTGTGCGGTGTCGTTCAAGGCCCGGTTGACCTGGGCAAACTCGGCGCCGTACCACACCCGCAACCCCTCGGCGATGCCATGCACTTCGCCGTGCCCAGGGACCGCCGACAGGGGCACGCTGTTGAGGTAGTCGCGCACTACGTTTTGCCGTGCGGTGAGGGTGTCGGGCCCGTGCTGGTAGGCGCGTACGCTGGCGGACAGCATCTGGCGGATCTTTTCGCTGCCCGACGGGGTCAAGCCGTCCGGGGAGTGGCGGTACTTCTCCAGTTGCGTCGCCAGGGTACTGCCGCCCGCCGATTGCCCTGGCAGGTGCAACTGACGGGCGACTTGCGACCAGGCAGCCTTGGCAAAGCGCGGCCAGTCCACGGCGGGGTTCGCCTGGGGCGGGTCAGGGTCGAGCAATTGGCGGTTTTCAATGAACAGCAGGCTGTGGACCATCAGCGCTGGCACCTCGTTGAAGTGCTTATACAGCTGAGGCGGATAGTTGAATTGATAAAGCGGTGCGGCGCGGCAGTCGGTGATGGTCAATCCGGCTTGCAGCTTTTCGGCATAGGGAATGAACAGGCCATGGCGGCTGTAGTCCATCAGCGCGTCGGAAAAGCGCGCCTGGGATTCGATCAGATAGTTGCGCTTGAGCAGGCGCGGCAGGAACTCACCCAGGGCGCTGTAGCCCAGGCGCCGATCGAACGGACCGTCGCCGGGGTACACCATGGCATCGCTGGCGCCGGGGGCCACCGTGTAGGTCAGTTGGGCCGCCCACTGGCTGAATGTGCGGGCTTGCCAGTGGGCCGTGTGCATTTCACGGGTGGCGGCAAACCCCAGGGCGATCAGGGCCATTAACAGAATCATCCAGTAGAGCCGGCGCCACGACTGGGCGGGTTTGAGTTTTTTTGCCAGCGGCGTGGCTGACGGGCTGTCAGCTTGCGCCTGGTGTGAGTCGGTTTGCCACAGTGCGCCCATAGTCGATTGACCATTCTTATAGATTGATCGGACTTGTCTGAAGCGTAGACGCTGATTGACTGCTCTACGAAGTTTGTAGGGCGCTAAAGATCGAGTCGTCAGACGGGAGAGTAGATAACTACCGCGTCGCCAGGATGGCAGCGGGTAGCGTTCGTGATTTAAACCATCATAGAGCTCTGCCATGACCCTTTCCGACACCGCTTCAGGCTCGCCGCGCCAAGCCACCATTGAGCAAATCCAAACCTTGTTCGGCGAGCCGCCGAGCCTGCTCACAGTCGCGAACGACAGTGTTCAGGCTTATCTGGACGAGCATTTGGGCGCGGGAAAATGGCAGGTTGGCTTGATTTACATCGCCACCTCGACCGATGACGACGACGCGCTGGCCTACCGGTCTTTGCCCGAGTGGGTGCTGCAACGCTTGGCCAGCAGCAAGCCCTTGCTGTTGGTGGCGGACTATCACGTCGTGGTGCAGCGCGTGCGGGAAGTGTTTGTGGTCGGTGGCCCGACCCTCAGCGAGCTGGAGCCGCTGCTCAATCGCTGCGGCGCGGGGTTGTTGGGGGCGTATGCACAGCGCTTGCAAGCCTGGTGGCGTGAGGCGTTGCCGGTGGAGATGACGCGTTGGGGCTACCTGTCAGATGATCTGCTGACGTTGCTGTACGATGCCGGCAAACCACCTGGTTTCAATGACGAGGGGTTTGCCCGGCTGTTCCCCAAGACCCTGCTGCACCCGACGCGGCCCGACCGCGAGTGGAGCGCCCACGGTGAGGCGTTGTGTGTACAGGCGGTGTTCCTGGCCGGCGCGACGCCGCTGATGTTGCCGTTGCTGATCCTCAGCCACGGGCAACAGACGTTGCTGTTCAGCCCGGCCAGCGGTGTTCATCCATTGGGCAGCATTGACGATGTGGCGGCGCTGTTACCGGCCTGTGTGCCCGAAGACGCCGACACTGAGCAGTGGTTTGCCCAGGACGTGGAAAGCGATCCCTTCGATGCGTTGGCCGCCAGTTACCTGGCGCTGCAGCTGCGAGAAATCGATCGCATCGACCGCAACCTGCCCCTCGCGCCGGGCCAGCACCAAGCGTTGCTTGCGTACATCACCAACCCCCACCGCTGGTTTGTTGCGCACCTGAGTGCAGGCCAGCGCAAGCTGCGTGAGGCCCTGCCGTTGTGGCTGGTCCATGCCAACCGTGACGACAGCATCACCTACGCACGTCTGGTCCAGGCGCTGGTGCTGGCCCGTGAGCACAGTGGCGGGCAACATTTTCTGGACGGTATTGATTCAATTCAGGTGTTTGCCGACCGGGCCTTGCGCACTTGCCTGCAAGCCGAACCCGCCACCAAAACAGTACGGCCCGCCGACGTTCAGTTGACCTTCAACCGCGTGATCGCTGCGGCGATTCCAGTCCCAGGGGGCTTTGTCGCCGGTGAAGTCGACCCGGTCACGGTGAGCCTGACCGAGCTGGCCCTGGAAAACCTGGCCGGCTTCCCGCACACCGTCACCGAGATCACCCTCAAGGGTGCCCAAGCCCCCGAGTGGTTGACCTATGGCCTGCTTCAAGGTTGTGTGGAAAAAGCCGATGTGGGCCAGGCCTACCCGGATCTATTGAAGAAAAAACTGCTGGATGACCCGTTGGAACGCAGTCGTCGCTCAGGGTTGTTCACCCGCCAGTTACGGGTGCAACTGCCGATGCTGGCGCTGGAACTGAAACTCAAAGGTGAGCACGGCCTGACTCAGGAAGGTGTCGACCGCCTACAGGCCGCGTTGCAAGCCAGCCTTGCCGAGCGCAAGGTGCAAGGCCAGACGATGACGTTGTGGCCGCTGGCATTCAAGGCTTCGCCTGAGGCTGCGCAGGATGTGGTCACTAATCACTTCATCATTGGGCCGGCTACCGGGAGCGCTGGCGTTCATCTGCTGTACCGGCCCTTGCTCAAGCCGATGTTGCAAGGGTTCGAGTCGATCAAGGCTTTGTTTGACGCCATCAAGGCTAACGGCCCGCTGCAGGATGACGTGCTGACGTGGCTCGCACCGGCACGCCAGGCGGTGTATGCCAACGGCGGCTTCCTTGAACCGCATATCCGCCGCTTTTTACCCGGTGATGAATTTACGCTGTACGAGAAACCTGCCCCGGTCCAGCTCAGCAAACAATTGAACGACGAGGACGCTTGCAGCGTGGTCTTTGAGGGCACGGCCCAGGCCCTGGTGGCTCTGGCTGATCGGCAATCGATATCGAATGCCGAGCAGCGCTGGGCCAGGCTTAAAGAGGTGGGGTGGCTGCTGTTTGGCAGCGTGCTGCCGTTTGCCAGCGGGCCCTTGCAACTGGGGGGGTGGCTGGTGCAACTGATCGACAGCCTGCAGCAAGACATTCAGGACTTGGCCAGCCAGGATGAACAGGTCAGGAACAAAGCGGTCATGGACGTGTTAAGCAATCTGATGGTTGTCCTTGCCCATCAAGCCACGCCCCATGATCCTTTACCGCCATTGCAGCTGGAGCATCCGGTGTTCGCCCCCCTGGCCCGAGCCACTGCCACCACCAGGGTGTCCACACGTGGCGCACCGCCCGCGACGTTCAGCTCGCCGACCCGTTGGAGTAACGCCCGCGATACCCTGACCGCCGCGCAACATGCACGGGCCCGTACCTTGAGCCTGGGCGCGTTCTCAGGCGGCTGGGACCACGCCGAGTCAAGCGGCCCGCGCCGTGGCTTGTTGCGTGACACCGCTTATTCGCCGCCGCAATGGCGAGCCTTGGTGCGTGGGCATCTTTATCGGGTGGTGGACGAGTCGGGCGCGTGGCGGGTGATCAGCGCCGATGGTGCCCAGAAAGGGCCGTGGCTCAAGCCGTTGGGGGACGGGCATTGGGATTTCGATGGGCGCTTGCGCTTGGTCGGCGGCAATGCCGATGCGGCGATGGAGGCTCAGTTGCAGGCGCTGGAGCTTTCACTGCCACGCCTTGAAGAACAGTACCGTGAGGCTGGACGTTCGCGTGCCAAAGCGGCTGCCGCCATGCAGGTGGCGCGCAAGCTGGTGGTTGAGTCCAAAGATAAAATCGACGCCCAACAGCTTGCCAGGCTTGAGCAGCGTTACCAGCAGGAACTGCGCAACAAGGTCGAGTTTTCCGAGAAGGAACTGCAACTGCTCATGCGTCTGCGGGCAATCAAGCCCCGTCCCCGTTACGAGGAAAATCTGTGTGAAATACTCGAGTCGCTGATTCTCACCTTGCGATTGATGGACGCTGACACCCGTGAGCGCATGATCCAGATCAATCGGCGGATCAAACCTTTGTTGGATCTGCTGCAAGACGAAACCGATGACGAAGCCGGCTCCGACCTTAACCGTCAGGCCCATGCCAACCTGAAAAAAAACATGCGCGAACAGGTGGCGGCCGAGGACGCAGCTATCAGCAATCGCAAGTTGGAAAGCGCCTATATGGAGCAGTTGAACAGCGTACCGCGCCTGGGCCGTGACAAAGCCCGGGCGCTGGACGCACAGCTGCCTTCGCGCCCCTCCATTCTGGATTTGCAGGCGTTGCAGGTCACCACGCTGTGGGGCATCACCATCGACATTGAAGGGCCGCCCCTGGAAGTAGAGTTTTTCGACAGCTTGAACCGGGTGATCAATCGTGCCCGTTGGGCCAGCCGCTCCCTGGCCGAATTGGAGAACCTGACCACCACTGTTGAGGAGCGTATCGAACTGCTTAAAAGCCTCAGTCATGTCTACGCGGTGACCGACGACCATATTCAGTTCTGGCGAGCCATGGCACCGGACACCTTTGACTTGCCCAACCTGGAAAAACTGCAGGCGCTGTTGGCCGACCTGCACCAGCAAGCCAATGGGCAACTGGCTGATCTGCTGGCACCGTTGCCTGGCGGCAGACAACCCAGACAACCCAGGCCGCCCAGCGCAGCAGGGACGCGGGTCAAAAAGATCATCCGCACCCGTAACCGGGATGTTTATGTAGCACGCATCAAGACGCCAGCGGGCACGGCAGAGCTGGTGGATGACACAGGCAGTGTGCTTGCCACCTTCACCGAGGCTGAAGACGGCATATGGGAGCCGGTTGAGCCTGCGCCCCGGCGCACGGCCAACCCACAATTGGGCGCGCTGCTGAACAAGGGCCAGCGATTGTTGGAAGATGTCGATATCGCCATCCTAAAGGTGCAGGCCATGGCCAGCCAATGCGAGCCTTCATCTCTGCAAGCCTTACTGGCGGCTCAGGCCAACAGCCGGCGAATGGTCGCTGCGGATATCGACAAGAAACTGCTGACCTTGAACCCGTCACGGCTGAAGCCTACCCAGCAAAACACGGCGAGAGTGCGTGCCACCCAGTTGCGTGCCGCCGCGCTGCGGTTGGACGCAGCGGGTGTGGAGGCGCGGGTGCGCGCGAGCAAGCTGAAGTTGAGTCGCGCCGAAGACGTGGACTTTCTGCACGGGCTCAATGAAGTTCGCATCGTTCGCCAAGACGCGCGCGTGCCCATCAAGGACAAAGCCCGGGATTTTATCCAAGTGTATGTCGTGCTGGATACGGACACTGGGCTGCCCCTGTGTTACGCGCATTTTCACTATGAAAACCGCCAGGGGCCGGACGACCACTACACCGCTGCCCACCTCAAGAGCCCTGAACAGGAACGCCTCGGGCGCCAGGCCCAGGCCCAGGCCGAAGCCCAGGCGTTCGCGCGGATTCGCACCGGCCAGACCGGCCGTGTACAGCAGACCCTGGAGATCGAACGGGCGAGCATTTCCAGGCTGTTGGCGCGGCGTTTGTTCTTCAGTGTTGACTGACTGCCAAGGTGGGCTCGCTCGCGCCTGCGGCGGATGAGCGAGCCCAACCGGTAACAGGTTATGCAATACTCTGCGCCGTTTTACCCTGGGAAGGCCGGTTTAGAGGCCTGGTACTTCCCCCGCCCAAGGACTTTTTTACGGGGCATATCGCCAAATTTGTGTGTTTATAGAGGGCGGCGGCAAAAACTGAGTGCAACACCTGACCTTTCCGGTACGGTGCTGCCCCTATGTCTTATACCGAACTCAGCGTTGAAGAGCGCGCC
>NZ_MPOR01000024.1:0-86064 GCF_001896155.1 Pseudomonas sp. FSL W5-0203 | reverse complement strand
CGGTTTACCCCCCAAATCACTGTCGAATTCCGGCCAGCGTGGTTTAACGGGGCGCCTAAGATCAAGATCAAAAGCAGATCAAAAGCAGATCAAAAGCAGATCAAGAGCGGCTCGCTTCGCATCGTGGTTAGCGTTGACGGCGTTGGGTCAGTAACCGACCGTAAAGCGCTGGCGCGAGTGCTTCGGTGTTTCCACTTCATCCAGCATGGCGATGGCGAAGTCCGCAAAACTGATCGAGCTGTTGCCGTCACTGTCCACCAGCAGATCATCCGTGCCCAGGCGGAATTTGCCGGTGCGCTCGGTGCCGTCGAACAGGGCCGATGGCGACAGGAAGGTCCAGTCCAGCTCCTTTTCCTGGCGCAGCGTTTCCAGGAATTGCGCCCCGGCACTGGCTTCAGCTTTATATTCAGCCGGGAACCCTTCGCTATCGATCACGCGCCCGCCACCGGGCAACAGCAGTGAACCGGCGCCGCCGACCACCAACAAACGTTTCACACCAGCCTTTTTCACCGGGCCGATCACGGCGCTGGCGGGAAGCGTGGCGAAGTGCGCCGCGCTGATCACCACGTCGCTGCCGCTGATGGCGTGTTGCAAGGCTTCGGCATCCAGGGCATCAACCTGTTTGACCGTAACGCCAGGACGCACAGCCAGCTTGTCGGTATTGCGGGCGATGGCGATGACGGTATGCCCGCGGCGCAGCGCTTCTTCCAGCAGTTGGCTACCGGCGCGGCCAGTGGCACCAATGATTGCGATCTTGCTCATGATGTTCTCCAACAGGGTTAAGGTTTAAAGCCAGTTACCACTTCATTTCGCCCTTGGCGACTTTGGCGCTCAGTTCCAGCGAGCTTTCGTCGGCGAGGGTGGGGTAGCGTTTTTTCATGGCCGCAATCAGGGCGGCGGAGTCCTTGGCCTTGGCGGTTTCGAGGTCGAAGGCCTTGATGTAATCGGCGGTGAAGGTGACCGAGGCCAGCGATGGCGTGCCCAGGTAATGGCCCGGCACCACGGTGTTCGGCTTCAGGTCTTCAATGCGCGTGAGGGTAGCCAGCCAGTCTTTATGGGATTGCGCGCTCTGGGTATCGGCCATCCAGACGTGGATGTTTTCAGCGACCACCACACCACCGACCACGGCCTTGATCGACGGAATCCACACAAAGCTGCGATCTGGCTGCGGGCCGTCAAGGCCAACCACTTCAAGCTGTTGCCCTTCCAGGGTCAGGCTGTGGCCTTTAAGCACTTGCGGCACAAGGGTCTTGGCCGGCTTGTCGGCGCCCATTTTCGGGCCCCAGAAGGCCAGCTTGTCGGCGACGGTGGCGTTGATATGGTCCACCACTGGCTGTGGCGCCAGCACTTTGGCGTCGGGGAAGGCGGCGGTCAGGGTGTCGAGGCCGAAGTAGTAGTCCGGGTCGCCATGGCTGATGTAGATGGTGGTCAGGTGCTTGCCGCTGGCGCGGATCTTCTGCACCAGCTGCTCGGCTTGGCCTTTGCCGAATTGCGCATCCACCAGGATCGCGTCTTTCTCGCCGCTCACCAGCACCGAGCTGACCGGGAAGATCGCGGCTTCGCCTGGGTTGTACACGTCGAGTTTCAGCTCTGCCGCTGCTGCGTGGGCAGCGAAGGCCAGGGCGGCGGTGGCCAGGGTCAAGCGTTTGAAGGTCGAGAACATCGGGCAGCTCCTGCCATCGGTAAGGGATGCACAGAGCTTAGTTGCATAAAACACGACAAAAAATGCGATGCTGGGACATAGTTTGTTTCTAAAATCGGGCAAATCATGGATCGTCTTCAAGCAATGCGCGTGTTTGTCACCGTGGTGGACCTGGGCAGCCAATCCGCCGCTGCCGACCACCTTGACCTGTCGCGCCCGGTGGTCTCGCGCTACCTGGCCGAGCTGGAAGACTGGGTGGGCGCACGCCTGCTGCACCGCACCACGCGCAAGCTCAGCCTCACCGCCGCCGGCGGAGAAACGCTGCCGCGTTGCCGGCAATTGTTGGAACTGTGCGGTGATATGCAGGCCGCCGTCAGCGAGCCCGATGATGCGCCCCGAGGCCTGTTGCGCCTGAGCGTCAGCACTTCGTTCGGCCAGGCGCAGCTGGGCGCGGCGATTGCCGAATACGTCAAGCTTTACCCCCTGGTGACGGTGGATTTGCAGATGCTTGATCGCACGGTGAACCTGGTGGACGAACGCATCGACCTGGCGATCCGCACCAGCAACGATCTGGACCCCAACCTGATCGCCCGGCGCCTGACCGTATGTCGCTCGGTGGTGTGCGCCACACCGGCTTATCTGCGCGAGCATCCGGCGCCGCAGAAGGTCGAAGACCTGGCCCGGCACAACTGCCTGACCCACTCTTACTTCGGCAAGAGCCTGTGGCATTTCGAAGAAAACGGAGAGCACGTGTCGGTGCCGGTCCACGGCAATATCACGGCCAACGAAGCCAGCACGTTAATGCGCGTGACGCTGGCCGGGGCAGGGGTGGCGATGTTGCCCAGTTATCAGGCCGGCGAGCTGATTCGCAGTGGGGAGTTGGTGCGCTTGCTGCCGCACGCCGAGCCGCGACAGATGAATATCTATGCGGTGTACGCCTCACGCAAACACATGCCTTCGGCGCTGCGTAGCCTCCTGGATTTCCTGGTGCTGCGGTTTCCCGAAGAGCCGGTTTGGGACATAGGGCTCTGAGGTGAAATAAGCGCGCTGAATGGCAGCGCATCATGGCAAGTTGCCCTGACTGACCTATGCTTTAAACAGCACCCTGTAGATCCGTTCAGAGGTCTGTGCCATGAGCATCAAAACCAGAAAGTACCTGACGATTTTCACCCTCTGCGCATTGGCGACAGCGCTGTATGGGACTGCCGCCTACCGCGTCGAGCAAACACGCATGCAGCCGGCGGCATTCGCCATCAGCTGCCATCAGGACCAATGCGTTCCCCGCACCGGCAGTTTCAGTGCGCTCAGGTAGGCTGCTCTGCCTTCAGTTGTTCACGAAACGCCTTAGGTGAAAAACCGACCCTGCGGCGAAACAGCCGTGAGAAATTGGTCGGGTCGGAAAAGCCCAGCACCTCGGACATCTCGTTGATGGTCATGCTGGTGTAGGTCAGCAGGCGCTTGGCTTCCAGCAACTGGCGGTCATGCATGATCTGCAACGCCGGTTGCCCACCCAACTCCCGACACGTCCCGTTCAAGTGTGAGACCGAGATACCCAGCTTGTGGGCCAGGTCTTCAATCTTGGGGTGTTCGCGGTAATGCTGTTCGACCAGTTGCGTAAACCGCCGAAAGTACTCACGACCCCGTGGCGCCCGTGGGTGGCGGCGCTGGATCGCCTGGCGGCTGACCCACACCAATAACACGCTGACCAGGGCGTGCAGCATCATGTCCCGTGCCGGTTGGTCATCGGCGTATTCGTCCTGCAAACGTACGAACAGGCTGTTCAAGTAATCGCTGTCCTTGCCCGCCGGGTAGCTGCCGAGTGTGTGCAGGCCATCGACGGTAGAGCCCAGTTGCGCCTGCAAGTGGCTGACCAGCGGTGCCGACAGCGTTACCACAAACCCTTCCACATCCTCGGAAAAACGAAAGCCGTGCACGCAAAGCGGTGGCAGCACTTGTAGGCTCGACTCATTGAGCGTGGTGCGCTGGCCTTCGATTTCCAGTTGTGCCTGGCCTTTGTGCACATACAGCAACTGGCACAGGTCCGCGTGCCGGTGGGGCTGGATTTCCCACTGGTATTCCCGACTGCGCCGGGAAATGGTTTCGCAGTGCAACAAATCGGGAGTCGGCCACTGCTGGCTTTCCCCGTAAAGCTTGAAGACCGGAATCGCGGTTTTGGTCATGGTTTCAATCCGATACTCAGGATAGTGGTTCGGTAATCGCCCCGATTGGCGAAAAGCACAGGTTTTGACGCAGTTTTCACCTTCTTATGAGCCTCACTCAAGTGAAAAATGTCAGCCACAAGAGCAATGACAACTCTTTCACTCCATACGTTCGCGTGAAGCTTGAAGGTCATAAAAATAATGAAAACCCTGAAAACCCAAGTCGCCATTATCGGTGCCGGTCCTTCCGGATTGCTGCTCGGCCAACTGCTGCACAATGCTGGCATCCAGACCCTCGTTCTAGAGCGTCAGAGCGCCGATTACGTACAAGGCCGTATCCGCGCCGGTGTGTTGGAACAGGGCATGGTCGACCTGCTGCGCGAAGCCGGCGTCAGCCAACGCATGGACGCCGAAGGTTTGGTGCACGACGGGTTTGATATTGCCCTCAATGGCCAACTCACCTCCATTGACCTCAAGGCCTTGACCGGCGGCCAGTCGGTGATGATTTACGGCCAGACCGAGGTCACCCGCGACCTGATGGCCGCCCGCGCAGCCGCCGGTGCCATCACCCTGTACGAAGCCTCCGATGTTCAACCCCATGACCTGAAAAGTGAACAGCCCTGGCTGACCTTTGAGCACGAAGGCCAAGCCTACCGCCTGGAGTGCGACTACATTGCCGGCTGCGACGGTTTCCATGGTGTGGCCCGCCAGTCGATACCGGCGCAAGCGCTGAAGGTGTTCGAACGCGTCTACCCCTTCGGCTGGCTGGGCGTGCTGGCCGACACGCCGCCGGTACATGCCGAACTGGTGTACGCCAAACATGCGCGGGGTTTTGCGCTGTGCAGCATGCGGTCGCCGACCCGCAGCCGTTACTACCTTCAAGTGCCGGTCGAAGAGAAGCTGGAAGACTGGGCGGATGAACGTTTCTGGGATGAACTCAAGAGCCGCCTGCCCGGCTCATTGGCCGAACAATTGGTGACCGGCCCGTCGATCGAGAAAAGCATCGCGCCGCTGCGCAGCTTTGTGGTGGAACCCATGCAGTACGGGCGCCTGTTCCTGCTCGGCGATGCCGCGCACATTGTGCCGCCCACCGGTGCCAAGGGCTTGAACCTGGCGGCCAGTGATGTGAGCACCTTGTTTCGCATCTTGCTCAAGGTGTACCACGAAGGGCGCCTGGACTTGCTGGAAAAATACTCGGCAATCTGTCTGCGCCGAGTGTGGAAAGCCGAGCGGTTTTCCTGGTGGATGACCTCGATGCTGCATCAGTTTCCCCAGGCGGACGCCTTCAGCCAGCGCATTGCCGAGAGCGAGCTGGACTATTTCATCCACTCCCAGGCCGGGCGCAAAACCATCGCAGAAAATTACGTCGGCCTTCCTTACGAGCCTATCGAATAGCCTGCTATCGTATCGAGCATTCCCACCGGTGACCGTTGCCTGTGGGCCCTGCTCGAAGGTTCTGCCGTGACTCACCTCAATCAGCCCGCTCCAACCGTTCCCGCCGTGCGCAGTATCCTGGTCGCGCTGATGATGGCGATCTTCCTGGGTGCCCTGGACCAGACCATTGTCGCCGTGTCCATGCCGGCCATTTCCGCACAGTTCCATGACGTCAACCTGCTGGCCTGGGTGATCTCCGGCTACATGGTGGCGATGACCGTGGCGGTGCCGATCTACGGCAAGCTCGGTGACCTGTATGGGCGCCGGCCCATGATGCTCATTGGCATGGGCCTGTTCACCCTGGCGTCGTTGTTTTGCGGCCTGGCGCAAAGCATGGAGCAACTGGTGCTGGCTCGGGTTCTGCAGGGTATCGGCGCTGGCGGGATGGTCTCGGTGAGCCAGGCGATCATTGGCGACATTATTCCTCCCCGCGAACGGGGACGTTATCAGGGGTATTTCAGCAGCATGTACGCGGTGGCCAGCGTGGCCGGGCCGGTGCTGGGCGGTTATATGACCGAGTACCTGTCGTGGCGCTGGGTGTTTTTGATCAACCTGCCACTGGGCGTCGGCGCCTGGTACGTGGCCCATCGCACCCTGGTGGGGCTGCCGGTGCCGCAGCGCAAGCCGATCATCGATTACCTCGGCACGGTGCTGATGATCGTCGGCCTCACCGCCTTGTTGCTGGGCATCACCGAAATCGGCCAGGGCCATTCGTGGCGTGACGATCAAGTGCTGGGGTTGCTGGCCTGCGCACTGCTGGCGTTAAGCGTGTTTGTGTGGCACGAACGCCGCGCACGGGAACCGCTGTTGCCGATGCACTTGTTTGCCAACCGCAGTGCGGTGTTGTGCTGGTGCACGATTTTCATCACCAGCTTCCAGGCGATTTCCCTGACGGTGCTGATGCCCCTGCGCTACCAGACCGTAACCGGCGCCGGTGCCGACAGCGCGGCCCTGCACTTGCTGCCCTTGGCGATGGGCTTGCCGATGGGCGCGTATTTTGCCGGGCGCATGACCTCGGTGACGGGCCGCTATAAACCGATGATCCTCAGCGGCGCAGTGTTGAGCCCGCTGGCGATTCTCGGCATGGCCTACAGCGCGCCCCAGGCGGTGGCGCTCACCAGCGTCTTCATGTTGTTGTGCGGTATCGCCGCGGGCATGCAGTTCCCGACCTCGTTGGTGGGGACGCAGAACTCGGTGGAGCAGCGGGATATCGGTGTGGCCACCAGCACCACCAACCTGTTTCGCTCCCTGGGCGGGGCAGTGGGGGTGGCCTGCATGTCGGCGTTGCTGCTGGCGCTGTTACACGATTCCAGTTTCGCCCATCTGGCAAGCGGCGCACTGGTGGCCGAAGGCAGTTCCGGCAACGTGCTGCTCGACGGCCTCAACGCCGCACCCGGCCCGGCGCAAGATGCGTTGCGCGGCGAGCTGGCGGTGACGTTCCGGCATTTGCTGATGGTGAGTGCGGCGGTGTCGCTGCTGGGGTTGGCCGCTGCGATAGCGATGCCGAATCGGATACTGCGCGGCCGTGAAGACAAAGTTAGATAAGCGGACGCGGAGCGTCCCAGGCGGCGTTCCCACGCAGAGCGTGGGAATGATCAGGATCAGGGGCTGTAATACCCCACCGCAACCATGAAATGCCCGCTCTTGCGCACATAGGCATGCTTGTTCTCGACCTTGCCGGTCACCGGGTTTTTCCAGCGGTATTTGTATTCGCCCTGGTCCTGTTCAGCCATCATCTGGAGGATCGGCACACCCACCGGTTTGCCATCCGGGTCCTTGATCTTGGCAAAATCGGTGTTGATCAGGCGCAGGTTGGTGCCATGGGCGACGTAGCGCCGCGTGTTCAGGTCCACCACGAATACGTAGAGATCATCTTGCAGGAAGCCGCCTTGCAAGGAGTTGATCGCCTTGAGCGTGCCGGCTTCATCCTTGACCAACGCCTCCACCGCCTTGTTGCGCAGCGCCCGTGCCTGTTCCGGTGTGGCGCGCGGCAAGTAATAACCGACCGCCAGGATGCGTTCGCCCACGCGCTGATAAAACACGTGTTTATGTTCGACCTTGCCGTCATTCCAGTTCTGCCAGCGGTAGTCAGCCTGCTGGATACCCTGGTTTTCGGGCACCTTGAGCGCGTCCTTGAAGGATTGGCGCAAATCCGGTCCGAGTACCTCGGACACATCGCGACCTATGAGCGCGGAGGAGGGCCCGCCACTGGCCAGCAGTACGCCTTTTGTATCGACCACAAACACATAACGGTCCTGGTCGATGAACTCGCCCTGACGGCTGAAGGCGGCGAACGCCTTGTCACCTTGCTTGTGGTAGTACGCCAAGGCCTTTTCCAGCAGGGCCTTGGCGGCTTGGGCATCCGCTTCCTGTGCCGTGGCGGCATGCACCTGGCTGCAACACAACAGCAGCAGCCAAGTGAATCGGAGCAGTCTCTTCATTTACCCGTCCCTCGTTCTTGTTGGTGTGCCAAGAGCGTAGACGGTTGGCGGCGAATCAGAAGGGTTTGGTCGGCAGGTATTTGCCGTCCAGGGTGATGACCGCACGGGAGCCGCCGTCCGGGTCTTCAACTTTCTTGATGTCCAGTTTGAAGTTGATGGCGCTGATGATGCCGTCGCCGAATTGCTCATGCACCAGGGCCTTCAAGGTAGAGCCGTAGACTTGCAGCATTTCATAGAAACGGTACATGGTTGGGTCGGTCGGCACACCGCTCGGGAAGCTGCCGCGCAGTGGGACGCTTTGCAGCAGGCGGCTGGCGTCCTCGTCAAGGCCGAGTTTGCCGCACACGATGTCGGCCGCTTCCTTGGGCAGCGGGTGCTGGCCGAGCAGGGCTGCGGTGACGAATGCCAGGCTCAGCCCGGTGCCGTCGGTGAGGTCCTGCCACGACAGGTTTTTGCGTGCCTTGAGGTCGATAACGGTGTCGGCCAGGGCCAGGCGTGGGGTTTGAGCGAATTGGGATTGCAACATGGTGACGTCCTCTTGGGTTGATTAGGGTTCAGGCGGCGTGGGCGCGGGTGCTGGGGTGGTCGAGCAGGGAGACGAAGCGCCCGGTGTGCCCGTCCAAAGCGTCAATGCCGCCGGTTTCGATGTCGTACACCCAGCCATGCAGGTTCATCCGGCCTTGTTCCAGCGCCAGGGCGACCGAAGGGTGAGTCTTGAGGTTGGCCAGTTGGGCGACCACGTTTTCGCGCACCAATGAATCCAGGCGTGCAGCGTCCGAGGCATGCGTACGGGCGGCATTGATCACCTTGGCCGACTCGGCATGGCGCAACCAGTTGGCCACGGCGGGCAGGTGGTCCAGGCATTTGCAGGTAGAAATTGCAGTCATCGCGCCGCAGTCCGAGTGCCCGCAAATCACGATGTCGCTGACGCCCAGCACCGCTACGGCATATTCGACTGTGGCCGACACACCTCCCGGCTCCGGGCCGTAGGACGGCACTATGTTGCCGGCGTTACGGATGACGAACAGGTCGCCGGGTTCCTGCTGGGTCAGCAGCTCGGGGACTACGCGGCTGTCAGAGCAGGACACGAACAAGGTGCCGGGGCTTTGCGTGGTCGCCAGGTGTTTGAACAAGTCACTGCGAGGGGTAAAGGCTTCACGTTGGAATTTGCGAAAGCCGTCGATGAGATGCTGCATGGTGGTTCTCCTTGCGTCGCTGATGGGGGCAAGGATGGGAGTTTTTGGCTATAGGGTCCAAGACCGGTTTATTATGCTTTCTATAAGTCATGCCTATAGTTGGAGCGCTGCCCATGCTGTTGCGTCATATCCGTTACTTGCTGGCCGTTGCCGAGCACCGCAACTTCACGCGGGCTGCAGAGGCGCTGCACGTGTCGCAGCCGACCTTGTCGCAACAGATCAAGCAACTGGAAGAAAGCCTGGGCGCGCCACTGCTGGACCGCTCCGGGCGCAGTGTCAGCCTGACCGACGCGGGGCAGGCCTATGTGCGTTATGCGCGGCTGGCCTTGCAGGATCTACAAGCCGGCACCCGCGCCATACATGACGTGCAGGACCTGCGCCGAGGGCATTTGCGCCTGGCCATGACGCCGACTTTCACCGCCTACCTGATCGGGCCATTGCTGGCGCGTTTCAACCAGCTGTATCCGGGCATCACCCTGAGCATCGAGGAACTGACCCAAGACCGTATCGAAGCCGCGCTGGGCGAGGACCTGCTGGATATCGGCATCGGCTTTACCGGCGAGCATGGGCTGGAGATCGACTGTGAGGCGCTGTTTGTCGAAGAGCTGAGCCTGGTCGTCAGTGCCAGTCACCCCGAACGCACACAACCGGCCTGGCTCGAACAGCCTCTGGTGCTACTGAACACAGGCTTCGCCACCCGCCGCTACATCGACGACTACTGCCACCAGCAAGGGGTTAAACCGCAGATTGCCATGGAGGCCAATTCCATCAGCGCGATTATCGAAATCGTGCGCAGCACGCCCCTGGCAACCGTCCTGCCCCGCGCACTGGCCGAGGCCCAGGCAGGCCTGCATGCCGTGGCGATTGCTCCACCGTTGCCGCAGCGCACCGCGGCACTGCTGAGCCGCAAGGGCGCATATCGCAGCGCTGCGTGTGCGGCGTTTGTAGCGTTGATCAAGGCGTAGGGCCGGGCTGACGCCCCAGGATCCAAATGTGGGAGCTGGCTTGCCTGCGATGACGGCCGGACAATCAACGCCGATCTATCCGACACCCCGCATTCAAGGCGCAGCCAACCACTGCCCCACAATCCCCGCATACGCCCCCGTCGCTACACTTAAATGCAACCACTGATCTACGTAACTCTTCCAGGCCACATCATCGCGCGGCAACAAAAACGCTTTTTCACTGTACTGCATCGGTTGCTCCGGGTTGACCGCGCACAACCCAGGCTTGAGCTTCTGCTGATAACGCGCCTCGCTGGCGTCGGTAATCATCACATCGGCTTTGCCCGCCAGCAGCTCATCAAAAATCGTCACGTTGTCATGCAGGCGAATCTGCGTCTGGCCCAAATGCGCACGGGCAAACACTTCGTTGGTGCCGCCCGCCGGTTCGATCACTCGCACCTGGGGCTGGTTGATCTGCTCCACCGTCTGGTAACGCTGCACGTCGGCGCAGCGCACCAGCGGGATCTTGCCGTCGACTCCGAGTGATTGGCTGAAGAAGGCTTTTTTCTGACGTTCCAACGACACGGAAATACCGCCCACCGCGATGTCGCAGCGTTGGGCGAGAAAGTCCGGCATCAGGGTTTTCCAGGTGGTAGGCACCCAGGTGATTTTGGCGTTCAGGCTCTTGGCGAGAGACTCGGCCATGGCAATGTCGATGCCTTCATAGCCGCCGTCGCTGCGCAGCGAGGTGTAAGGCTTGTAGTCGCCGGTGGTACACACGGTGAGGGTGCCGCGCGCAATCACGTCGTCAAGGCGAGATGCAGCGGTGTCGGCCTGGGCGACAGTGGCCAGGCTTGCCAGTACACAGAGGGCCAGAGGCGCTTTCATGGGGTCGAATCCTTGGGGCACGGTCGGGGGCTCATTATTTCCAGCACAGGGCAGGGTGGCAAGGCGCGGTGAATGTTTAGCCAAACTGCAACCAAACTCCGTCAAGCCTGAATTTACCCGCGTATCCCCGCGTGTGACGCTCAAGTCTTTCTATCACTGTGAAGCGCGCATGCACGCTTGCCCCGACATTCACACCGCGACATTGCCGTCTGCGCTTGCGTTCTGGGCTCTGTTCCATTGCCGACACGCGCGCCCGCCAGATACCTCTCTCCTACGTTGATCTACCCCCAAGGATGACGCGCACCTGTGCGCATCTGCCCGGCGGCGCCTGCGCGCTTGCCTGACGCAAACGTATGAGAATTCCCATGAGTGTTTTTGCCCGCCTGCATGAAGCCCAGACCTTCCTTGAACAGAACCCCGACATTGAGATGTTCGAGCTGTTTATCCTCGATAACAACGGCGTACCGCGCGGCAAGCTGCTGCACCGCGACGAACTGCTGGCGGTGTACGAAAGTGGCCGGCCTCTGCCCAGCACCATCCTCGGCCTGACTATCAATGGCGATGACGTAGAAAACTCCGGGCTGGTTTGGGAGGTGGGGGATATCGACTGCCGCGCCTATCCGATCAGCGGCAGCTTGCAGCGCATGCCATGGCGCTTGATCCCCACCGCGGCGGTGCAAGTCAGCATGCACCCCACCGAAGGCCTGCCCGCCACCGTGGCCGACCCCAGGCACCTGCTGGCCAATGTTATCGAGGCGCTCAAGGCCGACGGTTATTACCCGGTGATGGCGGCGGAGCTGGAGTTCTATCTGCTCGACCAGAAGCCCGACAGCAACGGCCGCCCACAACCGGCGCGGGATGTGGATGGCAAGCGTCCGCGCTCGACCCAGGTGTACGGCCTGCGCGAGCTGGAGCAGATCGAGCCGTTTCTTGCCGACCTCTACAGCGCCTGCAAACTGCAAGGGATTCCGGCGCGCACGGCCATCTCCGAGTACGCGCCAGGCCAAGTGGAAATCACCCTCGAACACCGCACCGACGCGCTGCAGGCGATGGACGAAGCCGTGCGCTACAAACGCTTGGTCAAGGGCGTGGCGCACAAACATGGAATGACCGCCTGTTTCATGGCCAAGCCGTTTGACGACCTGGCCGGTACAGGCATGCACATGCACGTTAGCCTGGCCGATGCCCAGGGCAATAACCTGTTTGCCAGTGAAGCGGCCGACGGCACGCCACTGCTGCGCCAGGCCGTGGGCGGCATGCTCAGCACCTTGCTCGATTCACTGTTGATGTTCTGCCCCAACGCCAACTCTTATCGACGCTTCCAAACCAACAGCTATGCGCCGCTCGCTGCCACCTGGGGCGTGGACAACCGCACCGTCAGCCTGCGAGTGCCCGGTGGCCCGGCTCAATCGCGGCATATCGAACACCGCATCTGCGGGGCCGACGCCAACCCCTACCTGGCGGCCGCTGCGATCCTGGCCGGCATTCATCGAGGCATCCGCGAACAGCTCGACCCTGGCGCCCCGGTGCAAGGCAACGGCTACGCCCAGGCCAAGGAACTGTTGCCCACCGACTGGCTGACCACCTTGCGCGCGCTGGAAACCTCCCGCTGGGCACCGGATGCGTTCGGGCGCCAATTCCTCGGCGTTTACCTGGCGGTCAAACGTGCCGAATACCGCCAGTTCATGGGCGAGGTAGGGGAGCAGGATTGGCGCTGGTACTTGCATCAAGCGTGACCGGTTTTAGTGGGGGGCTTTCGACCTTTTTTTCACGTTGCGGCGGTTAAGCTGCGAATCAAGGTCGTTTACTACCGTTTCATTCACATGAGCCCGCGATGTCGCCACAACCTCCATCCTCCATCGAGACCGAATTCACCGAGCGCTATGACCGTGAGCATGCCAGGGGCTGTGGCGACCCGCGTCCGCCCAGGCTGTTGCAGCGCCTGTCGGCGTGGCGCGATGCGCGGTTGGTACGCCAAGCCCTGAAGGTGGCGGGGGAGCCAGGGCTTATCCTCGACCTGGCGTGCGGTTCCGGGCGCTTCTGGCCGGTGCTGGCCGAACACGTCAACCGCGTGATACTGGCCTCGGACAACTCCCAGGCGATGCTCGATCACGCGCGCACCCATCACCCCGGGGGGTTGCTCAAGCGTGTCAAAACATTCCAGGGCTCGGCGTTTTCCATTGGCCTTTCGGCGAATGCGGTGGACTGCATTTTTTGCCTGGATTTGTTTCGCCATGTGCCCGACAGTGATGCGCGGCTCATGTTATTGCACGAGTTTCACCGCGTCAGCCGCGACACGGTGATTGTTGCCGTGAACGTGGGCACGCCCGTAGAGAGCGAGTTTCGGCAAGCCGGCTTCAAAATCCTCAATTACCAAGAGTTCCTGCCGGGCTCGCGGCGATGGTGCGTCTACGTTTTGCGTAAGAGAGGATAACGCCCCTTTGTCGGACTATTCTTCATCTCCTGTCGGAGTTTTCATGATGGCGTGTGCACTGCGGATGCTCGCAAGCCCCTTTCGCGATATATACTGCGCGCCATTCTTCAAGGGAGAGCCGTGTGGCCATCGATATTCACTGGATCTGCGACAACGATAGCCTCGGCCAGCATTGCGCCGAATGGCAGCAGTTGCCATTCGTCGCCCTCGACACCGAATTCATGCGGGTCGACACCTTTTACCCTATTGCCGGGCTGATCCAGATCGGTGATGGCGTGCGCGCTTACCTGATCGACCCCCTGACCATCGACAATTGGCAACCCTTGGCCGCCTTGCTGGAGAACCCAGCGGTGATCAAGGTGGTGCACGCCTGCAGTGAAGACCTGGAAGTGCTGTCGCGCCTGACCGGCAGCTTGCCGGTGCCCTTGTTCGACACCCAATTGGCAGCGGCCTACCTCAACCTCGGTTTTTCCATGGGCTACTCGCGCCTGGTGCAGGCGGTGTTGGATATCGAGTTGCCCAAGGGTGAAACCCGCTCCGACTGGCTGCAGCGGCCATTGTCGGAGACGCAGATCAGCTACGCCGCCGAAGACGCGGTGCACCTGGCCGAGGTTTACACCCGTCTGCGCCCGCAACTGTCGGATGACAAATACGCCTGGGTACTGGAAGACGGCGCCGAATTGGTGGCCAACCTGCGCCGCGAGATCGACCCCTACGAGGTGTACCGCGACGCCAAGCTGGCGTGGAAATTGTCCCGTGCCCAACTCGCGGTGTTGCGTGAACTGTGCGCCTGGCGCGAGCAGCAGGCCCGTGCTCGCGACTTGCCGCGCAACCGTATTATTCGCGAACACTCGTTGTGGCCCCTGGCCAAATCCCAGCCGGATAACCTCGCCGCCCTGGGCAAGATCGAAGACATGCACCCGCGCACCGTGCGCCAGGACGGCCAGTTTTTGCTGGACCTGATCAAACGCACCGGTAGCGTGCCCATGGACCAATGGCCGCCTGCCGTGGCTGAGCCGTTACCCGTGGACGCTGCCGCGTTGATCAAGCAACTGCGGGCTTTGGGCCAAACCTTCGCCGAGCGCCTGGACATGGCGCCGGAACTGATGCTGCGCAAGAAAACCCTTGAAGCCCTGGTTAAAAGTGGCTACCCCGATGGGCCTTACCAATTGCCAGACTCGCTGCGTGGCTGGCGCCGCGAGTTGATGGGCCAGGCGTTGCTCGACAGCCTGGCCAATGCCGGAGAACAGCCTTGAAACGTATTTGCTCCATCTACCGCAGCAAGAAAAAAGACGGCATGTACCTCTATGTGCTCAAAAGCGATGCCCTGGAGCGCGTACCCGAGCCGTTGATGGAAGCGTTCGGCAAGGCGCATCACGCCTTTGACATGGTGCTGACGCCTGAGCGCAAGCTGTCGCGCGAAGACATCACCGTGGTGCTGGAAAACCTCGACAAGCAGGGCTACCACCTACAAATGCCGCCAGCTGAGGACGAGTACATCGAGCACTTGCCCGAAGAGCTGCTGCGCCGCAACGACCCGATGTGATCGACCCGTGCCCGGCTCAGGGCACAGTTTCAATGGAATCGTATTAGAGGACGGTGGCCGTAAGGATGCGGGCGGCCGTCTGCACTGTTTTTTCAAAGGTTTGAACCATGCGTGTTCTGATTGCTGAACAGGATCATCCGCTCTACGCCCAATTGCTCAGGGACGCCGCCCCAGACCTCGAAGTGCTGACCAGCGGCGATTCGGCCGAACTCTCGCGCCTGGCCGCCGACTGTCCGGTGTGGCTGGGCCAGCCCGATCTGTTGGCGACCCTGCTGCGCCAGGGCCATCATCCGCAATGGCTGCAATCGACGTGGGCGGGCATCACGCCACTGCTGGCCGACGGCTTGCCACGCGACTATCGGCTGACCCGCGCGGTAGGCATTTTTGGCCAGGTCATGGCCGAGTTTGTCCTCACCTACATGCTGGGCCACGAGCGCGAAGTGCTGGCGCGGTTGGTCAGCCAGGTGGAGCGCAAATGGGATAACCGCATGGGTCAGAGCCTGGCGGGGCGTAAGGCGCTGATCGTCGGCACCGGTGACATTGGCCAGAGCGTGGCCGAGTTTCTGCTGCCGTTCGGCGTGCAGTTATATGGCATCGCCAGCCAGGCCCGCGAGCAGGCACCGTTTATCGAAGTGGCGGGGCTCGACCAGTTGGGCCGGCTGGTGGGGGAGGTGGATTACGTGATCAACCTGCTGCCCAACACGCCTGATACCCATGACCTGTACGACGCGGCGCTGTTCAAGCAATTCAAACCCACCGGTTTGTTTATCAACGTCGGACGCGGCGTGGCGGTGGTGGACGCCGACCTGGTCGAGGCGCTCAAAGAAGGGCACCTGGCCGGCGCGGTGATCGACGTGTGCCGCCAGGAGCCCTTGCCGCAACGCCATCCGTTCTGGACGGCGTGGGGTTTGCTGTTGACCGGGCACAGCTCGGCCCCGACCTCGCCGCCGATGATGGTGGCGTTGTTTGTGCAGAACCTGCGGGCGTATCAGGCCAAGCAAGCGCTGCGCGGGGAAGTGGATTTCGAGCGCGGTTACTGACAAAACGCGGAAAAAAATGTGGGAGCGGGCTTGCTCGCGAATGCAGGGGATCAGTCAACACATTGGGTGGCTGCCACACCGCATTCGCGAGCAAGCCCGCTCCCCACATTGAGTGTATGCAAGGCTTAGAGGCTGAAGTCCCCCTCGGACACCAGCTCGCTCAACGGCTTGCGCGGGCTCGGCATTTCGCGCCCTTGCAGGTACTCCGGCAAACTCGACTTGTCACCCAGCTTGCCCACCGCCACGGCCGCATGCAGCGCATAACCCTGGGGAATCTTCAGCTCCTTGCGGGTCAGTTCCTGATCGAAGCCGGCCATGCCGTGGGTGTGCCAGCCACTGAGGCTGGCTTGCAGCGCCAGGTGGCCCCAGGCCGAGCCGGTGTCGAAGGTGTGCCACAGCGCCGGGGTTTCTTCTGTGGCGCCGGGGGCGATGAAGTCGGTTTTCGACGCGATAATGACCAGAGCCGACGCATGCTGCGCCCAATTGCGGTTGAATTCATTCAGCAGGCCCAGGAAACGCTCCCAATCCGGCGTGTCACGGCGCGCATACAGAAACCGCCACGGCTGCGAGTTGTAGGCCGAAGGTGCCCAGCGTGCCGCTTCGAAGAAACTCAGCAGCGTCTCCTGCGGGATGCTCTCGCCGGTAAAGGCGCGGGGCGACCAGCGCTCGGTAAATTGGGTGTGGATCGGATAATCGGCAACGCGGGGGTTATTGCTCATGGACAGACCCTGATGAAAAAACCGGGATTCAAAACTACTGCGCGCACCCAGGCCTGACAAGTCTTGCAACACCGTCAGTCGTAAGCGCTTGGCCCCAACGGGCTTGGGCACTAGACTGGCGGCCTTTTCACCTTCCGATACTGATGCAGAGCCATGGCCGCCAAAGTCGAACCTTTCTGGATACGCAAAACCCTTGAGCACCTCGACCAAGAGGAGTGGGAGTCCTTGTGCGACGGCTGTGGCCTGTGCTGCCTGCAAAAGCTCGAGGATGAGGACGACAACAGTGTCTATTACACGCGTATCGCCTGCAAACTGCTCGACCTGAAAACCTGCCAGTGCACCGATTACCCCAACCGCCGTGCCTCGGTGCCTGATTGCATCCAGCTCACGCCGGGCCAGGCCGACCAATTCAAATGGTTGCCACCGACCTGCGGTTACCGCCTGGTCAGCGAGCGCAAGGACTTGCCGCTGTGGCATCACCTGGTCTGCGGCGACCGTGACGCGGTGCACCACGAACGGATTTCCCAGTCCGGGCGCATGCTCAGCGAAGGCAGCGTGCCCGAGGACGACTGGGAGGATTACCTGATTTTCCGCGCGGGTTGAACGAGGAGTGTGTATGAAGGTGGCCGCCAAGTGGGCAGCGGGCCTGGTCGTGCTGGCGCTGAGCGGGCCGGGCTGGTGCGCGAAGAAAGTCGACCTGGATTACCACGTCAAGCTGTTGCCCCAAAGCCAGCAGGCCGAGGTGCGCGTCAGCCTGTCCCAAGGCGCGGCGGTGCGCAGCCTGAACTTCGACCTGGGCCGCGACGGTGACTACAGCGACTTCAAGGCCGATGGCCAGTGGCAAATCACGGGCAACCGTGGCCTGTGGCAACCCAGTGCCGACAAGGCCAGCCTGACCTACCGCGTGCGCCTGGCCCATGCGCGCAAGCCCGGCGTGTATGACACACGCATCACGCCCGGCTGGGCGTTACTGCGCGGCGAAGACCTGGTGCCGGCCGCCCGTCTCGACCAGCAAGACGGCGTCGAACTGGTCTCACGCCTGATGTTTGAACTGCCGACGGGTTGGAAGAGCGTCGAAACCGCCTGGCCGCGCATCGGCCAGAACAAATTCCGCATCGACAACGTGTCCCGCCTGTTCGACCGCCCCACCGGCTGGATGCTGGCGGGCAACCTCGGCAGCCGCCGCCTGCGCCTGGGTGATACCGACGTCACCGTGGCCTCGCCCAAGGGCCAGGGGATGCGCCGCATGGACGTGCTGACGTTACTGACGTTTGTCTGGCCCCAGGTGGAGGCCGCGTTCCCGCGCCATCCTGGCAAACTGTTGATTGTCGGTGCCAGTGACCCGATGCGGCGGGGCGCTTATTCGTTACGCGATTCGATCTACCTCAACAGCCGCACGCCGCTGGTTGGCGAAAATGGCAGCAGCCCGTTGCTGCGCGAAGTGGTGCAGGCCATCGGGCGCTTTAATGACCACGACAGCAGTGACTGGATCAGCGAGGGCTTGGGCGAGTACTACGCAATCGAGTTGATGCGGCGTGCCGGCGGTATTACCGATGAGCGCTATGCGGCGATCCAGGCACGGCTGACCAAAGAAGGCAAAGACGTCAGCACCCTCAAAGGCGAGCACGTCAACGGCGCGACGCTGGCGCGTTCGGTGGTGGTATTGCAGGAACTGGACCGTGAGATCCGCGTGAAGACCCACAACAAGCGCTCCCTGGACGATCTGGCGCAGGCAGTGATGCGGGTGAACAGCATCAACACCAAAGAGTTCGTGCAGTTGGCCGAGAGTGTGATGGGTGAGTCTTCGGTGGTACTGGACAGCAAACTTCTGCGTTGATCCTTAGCCCTGTGCAATTCAAATGTGGGAGGGGGCAAGCCTCCTCCCACATTTGAATCTCCAGCATGTCCAAGTCTCAGGTCAGGCTTTAGGTTTCACCGCCTTTTCAGCCGCCACTTCAGCCTTGGTCTTCAGGTTCTTCAACTCTTCCCCGGCGCGCTCGATTTTCGTGCGCACGCTGTTCATTTCCTGGCGACCCTGTTCCAGTTTGTCCTTGAGCGAACTGTGCCCGGTAAAGCCACGAGCCAATGCCACGCCACCAATCGCCACCTGGATCAAGCCGAAAATCCCACCGCGGCGCAGGCCTTTACCCACCATCATCACTCCGCCGGCCACTGAGCCGATGCGCTCCCAGCCATGCACGTTCTGGGTGGGTTGAGGCTTCAACGGTGTGGCTTCGATGATAGGTCGCAAGGTTTTGCTGTCGCTCATGATCAGTCTCCAACAAGGGCAAGTGTTACTAGCTGACTGCGCGCATGTGCCGGATGTTCCCGTAATATCAGTACTTGGGGCCCGAACGGGTGTTATTGCCCTTGGCCAGGCGGTCATAGAGCACCACGTTGACCGTGGCCGCCAGGTTCATGCAGCCGGTGGTGGGGATGTACACCACGTCCTCGCACCAATCGCGGATCTCTTTGTCCAGGGAGCCGTCTTCGGGGCCGAAGATATACAGCGCGCGGTCGGGGTGGGTGTATTCAGGCAACGGGCGGGCGCCGTCGACCAATTCCACGGCGACCGGGATGCAGCCTAAGGGCAGGATCTTTTTCAGATCGTCGATGCCGATCAGCGGGATATCGTGGTGCACCTTCTTGGTGTCGGTGATGAAATCCCTGGCGCGCTCGTAACGCACGCCGGTGTAGAACACCGAGGCCACGCCGTAACAGCCGGCGGCACGCATCACCGAGCCGACGTTTTCGGGGGATTTGGGGTTGTACAGACCGATGCAACTGTAGCGTTTATTGCCCACGGGGAAGGGTGCCTTGAGAAAAACGGCGATTATACGGCCTGGGGGGATGCAGTGCTTGGACGATCGTCATCGCGGGCAAGCCCGGCTCCCACCGGGAAATGCATTCCTACTGTGGGAGCTGGCTTGCCTGCGATGAGGCCGGAACAGGCAAAGAAAAGCTTCAGTCGTCCTTCTTCATCAACCCCGCCAACGCCGCAAACGGGTTGTGCGTCGCCTTGGCAATGCTCGGGCTGCTGGTGGAGCCTTCGCCGAAGTACTGCTGGTCGGTGTAGCGCGAGTGTTCGTTGTCGTGGCAGTACAGGCACAGCAACTCCCAGTTGGAACCGTCCTGGGGGTTGTCATCATGGTTGTGGTTGCGGTGGTGAACGGTCAGTTCACTCAAGCGCTTGCCGGCAAATTCACGGGCGCAGCGGCCACACACGTGGGGGTACATCTTCAAGGCTTTATCGCGGTAGCCCATTTCGCGGTCGCGCTGGGCATCGGCAAGGATGCGGTCCAGCTTGGCGGTGTGGGAGGGCGGGTTGTTCGAGCTCATCATGGCTCCTGGCTATTATTGGGTGGTTCACGGACAAGGTTGATTCTAGCTGCTCCCACAGGGGATTGGCGCGATTGAATCAACCGCGATCAGCCCTTGAGCTTCTCTGCAATCCAGATGGTATGCCGCGTACCCTTGTTGCCATGGGCAAATACTTGCACTTCTTCGGCCTTGAAGCCGGCCTTGCGCAGTTTGTCACTGAACAGCTTGTCGGCGCTGGCCGACCACACGGCCAGCACGCCCTTGGGGCGCAGGGCCTTGGCACACGCGGCCAGGCCACTGGCCGAGTACAACCAACTGTTAGCCTTTTGCGTGAGCCCTTCAGGGCCGTTGTCGACGTCGAGCATGATCGCGTCAAAGCCTTGGGGCTCGGCCTGCAGTACCTTGGCCACGTCTTCCTGGCGGACCACGGTGCGCGGGTCCAGCAGCGGGCGTCCGGATTTCTCCCCCAGCGGCCCCCGGTTCCACTCCACGACGCCGGGCACCAGTTCGGCCACCACCACTTCGGCGCTCTTGCCCAAATGCTTGAGCGCCGCGGCCAGGGTAAAGCCCATGCCCAGGCCGCCGATCAGCACCCGCGAACCCGGGCGCCCGGCCACTTTGCGGCAGGGAATCTCCGCCAGGGCATCTTCGGAGCCGTGCATGCGCGTGTTCATCAACTGGCCACCGTCACCGCCCTGGATCTTGATGACAAAGTCCTCGCCGTATTCGAACAGGCACAAGGCGCCGCCGTTGTCGGGGATTGGGGTGGTGTCCAGCAGAACGAAACGTTTCATGGAAATCTCATTGGGAAGGGCATTCTTGCGCGGTTGGGAGTAGCCTTAGGGCATTCCGGTCAGGCCATGGAGCCATCGATGAAGTGCAGCATTCTAACGGTCATTGTGTTGAGCGCGCTCGCATTGGGTACCGCGCAGGCTCAGGAGTTACAAACCGTACCGGTCGCGCCCGCGCCAACCCCAGGCGCGCCGGGCACGCCAACGCCCACGTTGTACCCGCAAGTCACGCCGCCCGTTGCGCCCAAGACCCATAATGGCTCGCCACCGCTGGCGCCCATCGTGCTGCCGGCGCCGCCCAAGGACCAGACGGTCCCTGGCCTGCAGCAAAACGACAGCAAGCCGAAAACGCCGGGCGGTTAGACCAGACCGAGGGCCTTGAACACAAAGGCATATTCGAGGGCCACGTCACGTAAGCCCTGATAGCGCCCGCTCATGCCGCCATGGCCGGCACCCAGCTCGGTCTTGAGCAGCAGCAGGTTGTCGTCTGTCTTGGTATCCCGCAGCTTGGCCACCCACTTGGCGGCTTCCCAGTACTGCACGCGGCTGTCGTTATAGCCGGCGATCACCAGCGTGGCCGGGTAAGCCTGGGCACGGACGTTCTCGTAGGGCGCGTAGGCCTTGATGCGCGCATACACTTCGGGTTCCTCGGGGTTGCCCCATTCGTCGTACTCGGTGATGGTCAGCGGCAGTTCCGGGTCGAGCATGGTATTGAGCACATCGACGAACGGCACTTCCGCAATCGCCGCCTGGAACAATTCCGGACGCTGGTTGAGCACCGCGCCGATCAGCAGGCCGCCGGCACTGCCGCCGCTGATCGCCAGTTGTGGGGAGGTGGTCAGGCCCTCGGCGATCAAATGTTCGGCGCAGGCGATAAAGTCGCTGAAGGTGTTCTGCTTGTGTTCCTGCTTGCCGCTGCGATACCAGGCCTCACCCAGCTCACCGCCGCCGCGCACATGGGCGATGGCAAACGCCACCCCGCGGTCGAGCAAGCTCAGGCGCGCATGGGAGAACCACGGGTCCAGGCTTGAGCCGTAGGCACCGTAGCCATACAGGTACAGGGGCGTCGGCTTGCCGAGCTGGTCACGCTTGACCACCAGGCTGATGGGTACCTGGGTGCCATCGGCAGAAGTGGCCCACAGGCGTTGGCTGATGTAATCGTCGGCGTTGAAGACGCCCAGCACCGGGGTTTCCTTGAGCACGACCTGCGCGCCTGTCGCCAGCTCGAGCTGGCGCACTTGGGCCGGGCGATTCAAGGCCTCATAGCGCAGGCGGATCTTGTCGCTGGGAAACTCGAGGCTGTTCTGTACGTAGAGGCTGTAGGCGGCGTCAGGCAATTGCACCCGATAGGCCGGCACGTTCTCGGGGTGTACTTCGATAACCGGCAGGCCACCAATGCGCAGGCTCAAGGTCATGGCGTTGGCGTTCAGGCTCACGCCGTCGAGCATGACCTCGTCGCTGTGGGGGATCAGGTTCTGCCAGTCGGCTTCGGTGGGCGGCGTGCCGGTGTCGGCGGCCACGTACAGCGCATGGTTGATGCCGTCGCGGTTGCTGCGGATAAACCAGGTCCACTGGCCATTGCGCTTGCCGTGGTCGACGTCGTATTCGTGGTCTTCGACCCGTGGCGCCAGGCAGGTGAAGGCCAGGTGCGGTTGCTCGGCGTCCAGCGCCCAGACTTCGCTGGTGGTCTTGCTGCCCAGGGCCAGCAACAGTTGGCGCTCGGAGCTTGAGCGGTAGCAATGCAGGAAAAAACGGCCGTCGGGCTCGTGGAACACTTCCTGCGCGGCGGTGCCGTCCAGGCGATAGCGATACAGTTTGTGCGGGCGATGGGTGTCGTCCAGCTCACCGAAAAACAGGGTCAGGCTGTCATTGGCCCAGGTCATGCTGCCATCGCAGTTTTCGAACGCCAGTTCGCTGACCTTGTCGGTCGCCAATTCCTTCACGAACAGGGTGTAAATCTCTTCGCCGCTGGTATCGAGGCTATAGGCCAGGCGTTGGTGATCGGGGCTGATGCTGAACGCGCCCAGGGAAAAAAAGCCGCCATTGGCCAAGACGTTCGGGTCCAGCAACAGTTCTTCGCTGCTGGCGTCCACCTGGTTGCTGTCATCGGCCGGGCGGCGGCAGCGGTAGTGGCGGGCGTACTCGTCACCGGCGGTGGTGCGGGTGTAATACAAATACGGGCCCCAAGGGGAGGGCAGGGACAGGTCGGTTTCCAGAATGCGGCCCTTGATCTCGTCGAACAGGGTCTCGCGCAACGCCTGCTGATCGGCGAGTTGGGCTTCCTGCCAGGCGTTTTCGGCCTTGAGGTAGTCGAGTACCTCAGGGTTGTCGCGTTCTTGCAGCCAGGCGTACGGGTCTGGGCCTGGGGCCTTGCGGGCATTCGGTGCGGTGGAAATAGGCATGGATAATTCCCTATCTGGCAGACGGTGGCAGGCATTGCAGCCGCGACACGCAAAAGCCGTTATCATAGCCGCCTGTTTGCCAACCTTGCCATGGACACCATGACCGAGAACGACTATCTGACCGCTTGGGGCCTTTACGCCTTCGCCGCTTTGGGCTGCCTGTTGGTGTGGTGGCGCATGACCCGCTGGATCTGGCGCTGGCTGCGCGAGCCCCTGCAATTGCTGATGGCGGTGTTGCTGCTCAGCCCGACCATTGTCGACCCGGTCAAGACCCAGTTTGCGCCGGCCGTGGCCATTACTGCCCTGGACTTGGTGCTCAAGGTCGGCAACAACGCCTGGCGCGCCATTTCCGACCTGTTCATGTACACGATGATCGTGTTTGCCCTGTACATCGTGTTTGTGCTGATCCGCTGGCCCATCGAACGCGCCGCCAACGCTCGCCGTGAGCGCAAGGCGGCTGCGGATGCCGCCTTGGCCGCCGAACCGGAAGACGACGAACCGTTCCGTCGCCCGGCGCCTGCCGGTGGTATGCGGGTCGAACCGCGCCTTTAACGTTGTTTGCCCTGCAGCGAGAGCCCTGGCATGTGTGAATTATTGGGCATGAGTGCCAACGTCCCCACCGATATCGTGTTCAGCTTTACCGGGCTGATGCAGCGCGGTGGGCGCACTGGCCCGCATCGCGACGGTTGGGGCATTGCTTTCTATGAAGGCCGCGGCCTGCGCCTGTTCCAGGACCCGGCTGCCAGTAGCGAGTCGGAAGTCGCATTGCTGGTTCAGCGTTACCCCATCAAGAGCGAAGTGGTGATCGGCCATATCCGCCAGGCCAATGTGGGCAAGGTCAGCCTGGCCAATACCCATCCGTTCGTGCGCGAGCTGTGGGGGCGTAACTGGTGTTTTGCCCACAACGGCCAACTGGCAGACTTCGATCCCCGCGCCACCTTCTACCGCCCGGTGGGCGATACCGACAGCGAAGCGGCGTTCTGCGACTTGCTCAACCGTGTGCGCGAAGCCTTCCCCGAGCCGGTGGACATCGAACAGGTGCTGCTCGACCTGATCGCCGCCTGCGCCGAATACCGCAGCAAGGGCGTGTTCAACTGCCTGCTCAGCGACGGCGACTGGCTGTTCTGCTATTGCTCGACCAAGCTGGCACAGATCACCCGGCGTGCGCCTTTTGGCCCGGCGCGCTTGAAAGATGTCGACGTGATCGTCGATTTTCAAGCCGAAACCACCCCCAATGACGTGGTAACGGTGATCGCCACCGAGCCGTTGACCGACAACGAAAACTGGACCCGCTACGAACCGGGCCAATGGAGCCTGTGGCGACGCGGTGAATGTGTCAGCCAGGGCGTTACCAAGTAAGGAATCGAGCATGTTGCTTAGCTATCTGCGGTTGGTGCTGTTTGCCGTTGGCTTGTTGGTCGGCGTGCAGGTGCCGGGGTTTATCAATGACTACGCCAAGCGCGTCGAAGCCCACTTGATCGAGGCCCAGACCGGCTTGCGCGGTTTCGAGTCCACGGCGCAGCAGTTCTTCAACGGTGATATGCAAGCCTTGGTGGCGCATTACCGCGCCAGCGATGACCCGGTGTTCCAGAGCGACGCCAGTAGCCTGGGCGCCATGCTCGACCGCCAGCTCGAGCTGGACAAGCAATTCCAGGCCATGCAGGGTCCGTGGTACATCCGCGCCCTGCAAGTGGCCGTGGCTGCCGACCCGGATATCCGTTCGGAGACCTGGAATGGCTACAGCTACCAGATCTTGCTGACGCCCGAAGCCATGGGCTGGGGCCTGGGCGGGGCGATGCTGTTGTCGTTCGGCATCGAGTGCCTGTACCGCTTGATCGACTGGGTGGTGCTGGGTGGCCGGCGCCTGCGCCAGAGCCGGCCCATCGAAGAACGGGACCTCAAGGGCCTCTAACGACCCACTGATCGTTCCCACGCTCCGCGTGGGAATGCTTTTTCTGACGCTCCGCGTCGCGCGTGAGGGCACAGAGCGCCCTGTGCTGCATTCCCACGCAGAGCGTGGGAACGATCAGTCGGGTTTATTCAGTTGCATGCGTTCTGCACCGACTTGCTCGGCATAGCGGGCAACGACTTTCTGGCACAACCCCACAATCTCCTCCACCAACTCCACCCCCACACGCCACGACACCACCACCTGCAAGTTCGGCAGACGCTGGGCCATGGGCAGCATGACCAATTCCCCTCGCTCCAGTTCTTCGCTCACCAGCACCGGCGGCAGTGCGCCGATGCCGAAGCCATCGCGCAGCAACCGGGTAATCGCCGACACCGAGTTCACGCAGTTCATGCGCGGTGCGGCCACGCCATTGGCCTGCATCAAACTCAATACGTCCTGATGCGGGTGGGAGTTTTTCGAGTAAGTGATGATGCGCTCCTGGGCCAGCTCGGCGAGGGAGGCGTAGTCACGGTTGTAAATCGACTGGCTGGCCACGATCCAGGCCATGGGGTGGCTGGCCAGTTCCAGGCTGCGCACGGTTTCCAGGCGCAGCAGGTCGGTTTGCAGGATCAGGTCGAGGAAACCTTTTTGCAGTTGATCGCTGAGGTTCAGCGCAGTGTCGGCGACCAGCTCGATTTCCACCAGTGGGTACAGCTTCATCAGCTCAGCAACCAGCGGGCTTAGCCAGGTGTGGATCACCGTGTCCATTGCGCCGATCCGAATGCGCCCAACCTTGCTGCTGGTGGTCTCCAGGGACTGCTTCAAGCCCTGCATGGTCACCATCATCTGCTCGGCATAGTCGAGCACTTTCAAACCTTCCGGGGTCAGGCTCACGCCACGCGAATCACGCAGGAAAAGTTTCACCCCCAGCTCGCTTTCCAGCACCGCGATGCGGCTGGAGATCGAGGCTTGGGTGGTGAACAGCTTCTCGGCCGTGAGCCGGAAGCTCTTGAGCTTGGCCACCCAGACGAAGGTTTCGAGGAACTTCAAATTCATGGGATCAACTTTTTCTTATGCATGGATCGGTTTTTATTAGTTGGACGTCGCACCGGGCAAGCGCCAAAAATCGAGCTATTCCACGATAAGCGTCGTTGGGGTGTCAGGACAAGTTGCGAGTTCTGCGTAAAAAATCCCACACTACAAGAAAACAAAGCCTACAGGAGCGACCCCCGTGAGCCGCCTGCTACTCAACTGCGACATCGGCGAAAGCTTTGGCAACTGGACCATGGGTCTGGACGCCGAAGTCATGCCGTTCATTGATTGCGCCAACGTGGCTTGCGGTTTCCATGCCGGCGACCCGAGCATCATGCGCAAGACCGTCAGCCTGGCGTTCAAGCACGGCGTGCAAGTGGGCGCTCATCCGGCCTACCAGGACCTGCAAGGCTTCGGCCGGCGCTCCATGAACTACACGCCGCAGGAAATCCAGGACCTGTTGCACTACCAGATCGGTGCGCTGGACGGCATCTGCCGCGCCCAGGGCGGGCGCGTCAGCTATGTGAAACCCCACGGCGCGATGTACAACGACATGATGGCCAACCCCGCGCAGTTGCGTGCGGTGATCCAGGCCGTGGCCGCTTACGGCGACCTGCCGCTGATGCTGCTGGCCACCCGCGACAACCGCGCGGCCCAAGCCTTGGGCGACGAATACGGGGTGACCCTGTGGTTCGAAGCCTTCGCTGACCGTGCCTATGACAGTAACGGCCATCTGGTGTCTCGCCAACTGCCCGGCGCGGTGCATCACGACGCCGACACCATCGTGCAGCAGGCCCTGACCCTTTTCCGTGGCGAATCGCTGATTGCCAGCGACGGCAGCCCATTGGTGCTACAAGCCAATACCCTGTGTGTGCATGGCGACAACGCCAGTTCGGTCGCTGCCGTGCAGCGTATCCGCGAAGCGTTGAAAACAGCATGAACCCACGCATCGAAGTGGTGGCGATCGACTGCCTGATGGTGCGTCTGTTTGACGTGATCGCCGAAGCCAACATGCCGTGGATGCTCGCGGCTACCGAGCGCCTGCGCTATGGTTTTGGCCCGGCCTTGGTGGACCTGGTGCCGTCCTACACCACCTTGATGGTGCATTACGATCTCACGGCGCTGACCCCGGCCCAGGCCCGGGCGCTGATCGACCAGGCCCTCACCGATCTGCAACCCCAGGCGCAGGGCAGTGGCCAGTGCCATGTGCTGCCCGTGTGGTACGACCTGAGTGTCGGCCCGGAACTGAACTTGCTGTCCCAGCGCAGCGGGCTGGCCGTGGAGGAGGTGATCCGCCGTCACAGCGCCCACGAGTACCAAGTGTTCGCCCTCGGTTTTGCCCCAGGGTTTGCCTTTATGGGGCTGGTGGACGAGCTACTTGCCACGCCGCGCCTGAACACGCCGCGCAAACGCGTGGCTGCCGGCAGCGTCGGCATCGCCGAACGGCAAACCGCCGCGTACCCGGTGGTGTCCCCGGGCGGCTGGAACCTGATCGGCCGCACCCCGGCCAAACTGTTCGACCGGGAGCGCGACGGCTACAGCCTGATGCAACCCGGCGACACGGTGCGCTTCGCCTCGGTCAGCCACGCCGAATTCATCCACTTGGGTGGCGACGACACGCCGCTGGAGGCGCAGGCATGAGCCGCTTGATCATCGAGGCCAGCACGCCGCTATGCCTGTTGCAGGACGCCGGTCGTTTTGGCGTACGCCACCTGGGCGTGACCCAGGGCGGCGCGCTGGATTGGGTGTCGATGTCCTGGGCCAACTGGCTTTTGGACAATGCCCTGGATGCGCCGGTGGTGGAGATCACCCTGGGGGGCTTTACCGTGCAGGCCGAGGATTATTGCCTGCTGGCCTTGGCCGGTGCGGACCTGGGCGCCTATGTCGATGAGCGAGCGATAAGCCCCGGTCGCAGTTTTATCCTGCAAAAGGGCCAGCGACTGCGCTTCACCCAGCCGTTCAATGGGGCACGCGCTTATCTGGCCGCGCCCGGTGGCTTTGATGCGCAGGCTGTACTGGGCAGTTGTGCCACGGTCGTGCGCGAAGCGTTGGGCGGGGTGGACGGTTTCGGCAAGGCCTTGGCCGAAGGCGGGCGTTTGGCGTATTCCGGTACGGGCGGTGCAATGAAGGTGCTGGCCAACCCGGATGTGCAATCCGCTGCATCACTGGACGTGATCATCGGCGCGCAGATAGGCCAGTTCAGCGGGCAGAGCCTGTTCGATGCTTTCAACACCGAATGGGCTCTGGACAGCCGTGCAGACCGCATGGGCATGCGCTTGCTCGGCACGCCGTTGCAGTATCAGGGGCCGTCGTTGATTTCCGAAGGGATTCCATTGGGCGCGATTCAGGTGCCCCCGGATGGGCAACCGATTGTGTTGCTCAATGACCGGCAGACGATCGGCGGTTACCCGCGGTTGGGCGCGTTGACACCTTTATCCTTGGCGCGGCTGGCGCAGTGTCTGCCGGGGGAGAAGGTGCGGTTGGCACCGGTGGTGCAGGAGGCTGCGCATCGGCAGCACATCAAGTTTTTGCAGCAGTTTGCCGATCGCTAAAAAGCATCGCAGGCAAGCCAGCTCCCACATGTTGACTGCATTCCAACGTTGAAATGCAGTCAACATGTGGGAGCTGGCTTGCCTGCGATGAGGCCGGTCAAAACACCGCCTATTTCGAGAGAAAGCGCATACCTTCTTCCAACCCGCGCAGCGTCAGCGGGTACATCTGATCCTCCACCAACTCGCGAACAATCCCCGTCGACGCTGTATAGCCCCAAGTGTCTTTCGGGTAGGGGTTAATCCAGATCAGCTTCTTGTACTTGGCCATGAAGCGCTGCATCCACACATACCCCGGCTCCTCGTTCCAATGCTCGACGCTGCCGCCGGCCTGAGTGATTTCATAGGGCGCCATGGCCGCATCGCCGATAAAGATCACTTTGTAGTCGGCGCCGTATTTGTGCAGCAGATCCTGGGTGGACGTGCGCTCCGAGGTGCGACGCTGGTTGTTCTTCCACACCGACTCGTACACAAAGTTATGGAAATAGAAGTACTCCAGGTGCTTGAACTCGGTCTTGCACGCGGAGAACAGCTCTTCGCAGATCTTCACGTGGGCATCCATCGAGCCGCCGATGTCGAACAGCAGCAACAGCTTGATGGTGTTACGCCGTTCGGGGCGCATCTGAATATTCAGCAAGCCGGCATCGCGAGCGGTGTGGTCGATGGTGCCATCGATATCCAGCTCTTCGGCCGCACCCTGGCGCGCAAACTTGCGCAGGCGGCGCAGGGCGATCTTGATGTTGCGCGTGCCCAGTTCCACTTGGTCGTCGAGGTTCTTGTACTCGCGCTGGTCCCAGACTTTCACCGCCTTGCCCTGGCGCTTGCCGGCGTCACCGACGCGAATGCCTTCGGGGTTGTAGCCGCCAGAACCAAAGGGGCTGGTGCCGCCGGTGCCGATCCACTTGTTGCCACCGGCGTGGCGTTCTTTCTGTTCTTCCAGGCGCTTCTTGAACTCTTCGATCAGTTTGTCCAGGCCACCGAGGGACTGGATCTGCGCACGTTCCTCATCGCTCAAGGAACGTTCGAATTCCTTGCGTAGCCATTCTTCGGGGATCAGCGCCTGCAGGTGGTCGTCGAGCTTTTCCAGGCCGTTGAAATAAGCGCCGAAGGCCCGGTCGAACTTGTCGAAATGCCGCTCGTCCTTGACCAGGATCGCCCGGGCCAAATAATAAAACTCGTCCATGTCGGCGAAGGTCACGCGCTGTTTGAGCGCGTTGATCAGGTCGAGCAGCTCGCGCACCGACACCGGCACCTTGGCGGCACGCATCTCATTGAACAGGTTGAGCAGCATCAGCGATTACCGCGACGGCTCATGAACGCCAGACGCTCCAGCAACTGCACGTCTTGCTCGTTCTTCACCAAGGCGCCGGCCAGGGGAGGGATGGCCTTGGTCGGGTCGCGCTCGCGCAGCACCGCTTCGCCAATATTGTCGGCCATCAGCAGCTTGAGCCAGTCGACCAGCTCGGAGGTGGAAGGTTTTTTCTTCAGGCCCGGCACCTTGCGCACATCGAAGAACACGTCCAGCGCTTCGCTGACCAGGTCTTTCTTGATGTCCGGGTAGTGCACATCCACGATTTTTTGCAGGGTGGTGCGGTCGGGGAAGGCGATGTAGTGGAAGAAGCAGCGGCGCAGGAACGCGTCCGGCAGCTCTTTTTCGTTGTTGGAGGTAATGATGATGATCGGGCGCTTCTTGGCCTTGATGGTCTCGTCGATTTCGTAGACGTAGAACTCCATCTTGTCGAGTTCTTGCAGCAGGTCGTTGGGGAACTCGATGTCGGCCTTGTCGATTTCATCGATCAGCAGGATCACCCGCTCTTCGGACTCGAAGGCTTCCCACAGCTTGCCCTTCTTCAGGTAGTTGCGCACGTCGTGCACCTTGTCCACGCCCAGTTGCGAGTCGCGAAGGCGGCTGACCGCGTCGTACTCGTACAGGCCCTGGTGCGCCTTGGTGGTGGACTTGATGTGCCAGGTGATCAACCTGGCACCGAAGGATTCGGCCAGTTGCTCGGCAAGCATGGTCTTGCCGGTGCCCGGTTCGCCCTTGACCAGCAGCGGCCGCTCCAGGGTGATGGCGGCGTTGACGGCCAGTTTCAGGTCATCGGTAGCCACATAGGCCTGGGTGCCTTCGAACTTCATCGGTCATTCCTCGGACTCATCAATGGCCCGACTATACCCCTCAGCCCCGGCGACTGTGAACGCAGACGGGGCATTCAGTCTCTGAATGGCGGGTCACATCAGCCCTGGCCCATGCAGGAAGTGTGGGAGCTGGCTTGCCTGCGATGGCGGTGTATCAGTGACAGATGAGTTGGCTGATCAGCTCCCACAGGATTAATCAGCGCTGGGCTTGGGCTGTTCGTAATGAGCATTGAACGCCTGGATGAACCCATTGCGCAGAATCGCGATCACCGCAGAAAACGCACTGACATTTTGCTGATGCACGCTACCGCTCAGCTCCACACGGGTGGCGAACTGGTTTTTACGCTGGTTTTTCAGCACGGTTTCGCTGGCGCCCACCACGGCTTCCCAGATTGAGCGGAAGATATTCTTGTCCTGGTTTTCAACGTCTTGTTGCCAGTCGAACACCTCCACATCACGCAGCAGTGGCTTGATGTAGCCGGTGAGCCGGCCATTTTCAGCCTGGGCTTCGATCACCACATCACCCGTGCCTGCCTTGAAGTCGAACTTGCCATAGGCCGATGCAAAGTCGTTCATGCGTTTGAGTTGCAGGTCGCGGGCGCGGAAGCGGAACTCGAACTCTTCGAAATCGCTCAGCGGGTCAAAGGTGGCGTTGGCTTCCAGGGGCGCCTGGCCTTGCAGCAGTGCCTTGCCTTCAAAGCGTGCATCACGCTTGCCTTTGACATCCACCACATTGGTCAGGTTATAGAAGCTGGCGTTGACCCCGGTGGCGTTGATATTCACCTGAGGCTTGGAGCTGAAGTTATGGAAGGCGATCTCGCCGTCTTCGATGCGTACTTCATTGAGGGTAATCGGCAGCAGCTTGCGCAGTTGTTCCTGCCAGTCGGTGCCTTTACCGGTCTGGGACGCCTGTTTGTTGGCACCGCCATCGACGAAGTTGATCTGGGGGCGTACAAAATGCCCCTCGGCCACGACGGCATGGTCGTACCACAGCGAATGCCAGCTCACGGCGAACTCGATCAGCGGCGCCTTGACGAAAGGTACCGGGACCTTGCCGTCCACCTTGACGATTTGCAGGCCGTTGATCCGATAGGCGCCGCGCCATAGCGCCAGGTCCACATCGGCAATCTCGCCACGGTAGTCGCCCATGTTGGCGAGTTTGTCGTTCAGGTAGTTGCGCACCAGGTAGGGCAGCGCGATGTGCACGGCAATCAGGACCAGCACCAGAGCGGCGATTGTCCCTAACGGCCAACTGTAGCGACGTTTCATTGGGCAGTTCTCCTAGCTTGTAGGAGATTGACTGTTCTGATCGTCGCAACGTTCCTCCTTCTGGACGCTTGGGAGCACGAGGCATACCCTTGGGGCCTTCCAAAGTCTCGACAACAGGAATCGCCATGAGCCGCATCTTCGCAGACAACGCGCACTCCATCGGCAACACGCCTCTGGTTCAGATCAACCGCATCGCACCGCGGGGCGTGACGATCCTGGCCAAGATCGAAGGGCGTAACCCCGGCTATTCGGTGAAGTGCCGCATTGGCGCCAGCATGGTCTGGGATGCGGAAAGCAGCGGCAAACTCAAGCCGGGCATGACCATAGTCGAGCCGACTTCGGGCAACACCGGTATCGGCCTGGCATTTGTCGCCGCTGCCCGTGGCTACAAGTTGCTGCTGACCATGCCGTCGTCCATGAGCCTTGAACGCCGTAAAGTGCTCAAGGCTCTGGGCGCCGAACTGGTGCTGACCGAGCCGGCCAAGGGCATGAAGGGCGCCATCGATAAGGCCGCCGAGATCGTCGCCAGCGACCCGGCCACCTACTTTATGCCGGCCCAGTTCGACAACCCGGCAAACCCTGCGATCCACGAGAAAACCACCGGCCCGGAAATCTGGAACGACACCGATGGCGCCGTGGACGTGCTGGTGGCGGGCGTGGGAACCGGCGGCACCATCACCGGGGTATCGCGCTATATCAAGAACACGGCGGGCAAGCCGATCCTGTCGGTGGCTGTGGAACCCATGGTTTCGCCGGTGATCACCCAGGCTTTGGCGGGTGAAGAGATCAAGCCCAGCCCGCACAAGATCCAGGGGATCGGCGCCGGTTTTGTGCCGAAAAACCTCGACCTGTCGATGGTCGACCGCGTGGAGCTGGCGACCGACGAGGAGTCCAAGGCCATGGCCCGGCGCTTGATGCTGGAAGAGGGCATTCTGTGCGGGATCTCCTGTGGCGCCGCCATGGCGGTGGCCGTGCGCCTGGCCGAGAAGCCGGAAATGCAGGGCAAGACTATCGTGGTGATCTTGCCGGACTCCGGTGAGCGCTACCTGTCGAGCATGTTGTTCAGCGATTTGTTTACCGAGCAGGAAAACCAGGCCTGAATACTGTAGGAGCGAGCTTGCTCGCGAAAAACCTGAGAGCGCCACGTTGTGTCAGTAAGCCCTCGTTATCGTTGACGTTCTTCGCGATCAAGCTCGCTCCTACAAGTGTTGATACAGGTCAGTCTGGTTTCCTGGGCCTTCTGCATAATGGCTCAAGTGTTTATCATGGCCGGCTGTTACGTCTGGTTTCCCATTGACAGAAATTTGCTGGCCAGGCGCTTATTTCCAGGAGTTGCTGCATGACCTTTTCTTTGGCCGCCAAACTGTCGGTGTTGCTGCTGTTCATTGGCAGCACGCTGTATGTGCACCTGCGTGGCAAGGCCCGTTTGCCGATGTTGCGTCAGTTCGTCAACCATTCGGCGCTGTTCGCCCCGTATAACGCCCTGATGTACCTGTTTTCCGCGGTGCCGTCCAAGCCCTACCTGGACCGCAGCAAGTTCCCGGAACTGGATGTGCTCAAGGACAACTGGGAAGTGATCCGCGAAGAGGCCATGCACCTGTTCGACGAGGGCTACATCCGCGCCGCCGAAAAGAACAACGACGCCGGCTTCGGTTCGTTCTTCAAGAAGGGCTGGAAGCGTTTCTACCTCAAGTGGTACGACAAACCGCTGCCTTCGGCCGAGGCACTGTGCCCCAAGACTGTGGCCCTGGTGAGCAGCATCCCTAACGTCAAGGGCGCGATGTTCGCGCTGTTGCCGGGTGGCAGCCACCTCAACCCGCACCGCGACCCGTTCGCCGGTTCCCTGCGTTATCACCTGGGGCTGTCCACGCCGAACTCCGACGACTGCCGTATCTTCGTCGACGGCCAGGTCTACGCCTGGCGCGACGGTGAAGACGTGATGTTCGATGAAACCTACGTGCACTGGGTGAAAAACGAAACCGAACAGACCCGTGTGATCCTGTTCTGCGACATTGAGCGGCCATTGAGCAACCGCGTGATGACCCGCATCAACCGCTGGGTCAGCAAGCAACTGGGCCGCGCAACCGCGCCGCAGAACCTCGATGACGAGCGCGTGGGCGGCATCAACCAGGCGTACGCCTGGAGCAAGACCTTCAGCGACAAGTTCAGTGGCCAGGTCAAACAGTGGAAGCGCAAGCATCCCAAGGCCTACCGCATTGCGCGGCCGGTGCTGGCGGTGGTGGTGTTGGTATTGCTCTGGAAGTGGCTGTTCGGCTAAACCGCACACCATAAAAAGGCGCTGTATCGAAAGATACAGCGCCTTTTTCATGCCTGGAATGTGATCAAAACTGTGGGAGCTGGCTTGCCTGCGATGGCGGAGTATCAGCTATAAAAAGGTTGGCTGACCCACCGCTTTCGCAGGCAAGCCAGCTCCCACCCACCTTTGATCTGCGTTTTTCTTAAGAGGCGATCAACTGGCGCAGCACGTAGTGCAGAATCCCGCCCGCCTTGAAATACTCCACTTCATTCAAGGTATCAATCCGGCACAGCACCTCAACCTTCTCGCTGCTGCCATCCTCCCGCGTGATCACCAACGTCAGGTTCATCCGCGGCTCGATCTCGGCGTCGGTCAGTCCGAGGATATCGATCTTCTCCTTGCCGGTGAGCTTGAGTGTCTTGCGGTTCTGATCCAGCTTGAACTGCAACGGCAACACGCCCATGCCTACCAGGTTGGAGCGGTGGATACGCTCGAAACTCTCGGCAATCACCGCCTTGACCCCTAGCAGGTTAGTGCCCTTGGCCGCCCAGTCGCGGCTGGAGCCGGTACCGTATTCCTGGCCGGCGATCACCACCAGCGGGGTGCCCGAGGCCTGGTACTTCATGGCGGCATCGTAGATCGCCATTTTCTCGCCAGTGGGGATATACAGCGTGTTACCGCCTTCTTCGCCGCCGAGCATTTCATTGCGAATACGGATATTGGCGAAGGTGCCGCGCATCATCACTTCATGGTTGCCCCGGCGTGAGCCGTAGGAGTTGAAGTCACGCGGCTCCACGCCCTGTTCGCGCAGGTAGCGCCCGGCCGGGCTGTCGGCCTTGATATTGCCGGCTGGGGAGATGTGATCGGTGGTCACCGAATCCCCCAGCAGGGCCAGCACGTTGGCGCCCTTGACGTCCTCGATCACCGGCAGCGGGCCAGCAATGTCGTCGAAGAACGGCGGGTGCTGGATGTAGGTGGAATCCTGCTGCCACACGTAGGTGGCTGCCTGCGGCACTTCAATGGCTTGCCACTGTTCGTCGCCGGCAAACACTTCGGCATATTCCTTGTGGAACATGCTGGTGCTGACTTGGGCCACCGCTTCGGCGATTTCCTGGCTGCTGGGCCAGATGTCCTTGAGGTATACCGGATTACCCTGCTGGTCATTGCCCAGCGGTTCGCTGCTGATGTCGATGCGCACGGTGCCGGCCAATGCATAGGCGACGACCAGGGGCGGCGAGGCCAGCCAGTTGGTTTTCACCAGTGGGTGCACACGGCCTTCGAAGTTACGGTTGCCGGACAGCACCGAGGCCACGGTGAGGTCGGCCTTCTGAATGGCTTTTTCGATCGGCTCGGGCAGGGGCCCGGAGTTGCCGATACAGGTAGTGCAGCCGTAGCCCACCAGGTCGAAGCCAAGCTTGTCCAGGTACTGGGTGAGGCCCGCAGCCTTGTAGTAGTCGGTGACCACTTTGGAGCCTGGCGCCAGGGAGCTTTTCACCCAGGGCTTGCGGGTCAGGCCTTTTTCCACGGCTTTTTTCGCCACCAGCCCGGCCGCCATCATCACGCTGGGGTTGGAAGTGTTGGTGCAGGAGGTAATCGCGGCGATCACCACCGCGCCGTTTTTCAGGCGATAGGTGTTGCCTTCGTATTCATAATCCGCCTCGCCGACCAGATCGGCATTGCCCACGGCAACGCCGCCTCCGCCCTCGCTTTCGAGGCGGCCTTCTTCTTTGCTGGTGGGCTTGAATTGCAGGTCGAGAAAATCACTGAACGCTTGGCCTACATTCGGCAGGGCGACGCGGTCCTGGGGGCGTTTAGGCCCGGCGAGGCTGGCCTCGACAGTGCCCATGTCCAGGGCCAGGGTGTCGGTGAAGACCGGCTCCTGGCCTGCGTTGCGCCACAGGCCCTGGGCCTTGGTATAGGCTTCCACCAGCTTGACCGTCTCAGCCGGGCGGCCGGACAGGCGCAGGTAGCCCAGGGTCACCTCATCCACCGGGAAAAAGCCACAGGTCGCGCCATATTCCGGTGCCATGTTGGCGATGGTCGCGCGGTCGGCCAGGGGCAAATCGGCCAGCCCGTCGCCGTAGAACTCGACGAACTTGCCCACCACGCCTTTTTTGCGCAGCATTTGCGTCACGGTCAGCACCAGGTCGGTGGCGGTGATGCCTTCCTTGAGCTTGCCGGTGAGCTTGAAGCCGATGACTTCCGGGATCAGCATCGACACCGGCTGGCCGAGCATCGCCGCTTCGGCTTCGATGCCGCCCACGCCCCAGCCGAGTACGCCGAGGCCGTTGATCATGGTGGTGTGGGAGTCGGTGCCTACCAGGGTGTCGGGGAAGGCGTAGGTGCGGCCGTCTTCTTCTTTGGTCCATACGGTGCGGCCCAGGTATTCGAGGTTGACCTGGTGGCAGATACCGGTGCCAGGTGGCACGACGCTGAAGTTGTCAAAGGCGCTCTGGCCCCAGCGCAGGAAGGCGTAGCGTTCGCCGTTGCGCTGCATTTCGATGTCAACGTTCTGCTCAAAGGCGCTGGTGCTGCCGAACTTGTCGACCATCACCGAGTGGTCAATCACCAGGTCCACCGGTGACAGCGGGTTGATGCGCTGCGGGTCGCCCCCGGCCTTGGCCACGGCGGCGCGCATGGCGGCCAGGTCGACCACCGCGGGTACCCCGGTAAAGTCCTGCATCAGCACGCGAGCGGGGCGGTACTGGATCTCGCGGTCAGACTGGCGCTCTTTGAGCCAGGCGGCGATGGCCTTGAGGTCGGTGCCGGTGACGGTCTTGGCGTCTTCCCAGCGCAGCAGGTTTTCCAGCAGCACCTTGAGGGACATCGGCAGCTTGTCCAGGTCACCCAGGCTCTTGGCGGCTTCGGGCAGGCTGAAGTAGTGGTAGGTTTTACTGTCTATTTGCAGTGTCTTAAGGGTTCTCAGGCTATCAAGGGATGACATTACATGACTCCTTATGGTCCGCACGGCTACGGACCTGACGGGACGAACAGAGCTATCACGTTAGCGCTGTTTTCATTAGCAGGCTAATAACTGGACTCTATCGCTGAGTCCAAGGTTCCGAACTCGGCTATCATGCGCGCGTTTTCATGACAGGTATTGCGATAGCGCAAGGCCAGTTGATTCACCAGGAGATTCAATGAACACCCTTTTTATGCACTGCCGCCCGGGTTTTGAAGGCGAAGTCTGTTCCGAGATCGCGGAGCACGCCGCGCGCCTGAACGTGTCCGGCTACGCCAAGGCCAAGACCGGCAGCGCCTGCGCCGAATTTGTCTGCACCGAAGAAGACGGCGCCCAGCGCCTGATGCACGGCCAGCGCTTTGCCGAGCTGATCTTCCCCCGGCAGTGGGCGCGCGGGGTGTTTATCGACCTGCCGGAAACCGACCGTATCAGCGTGATCCTCGCCCACCTGCGCGAGTTCCCGACGTGCGGCAGCCTGTGGCTGGAAATGGTCGACACCAATGACGGCAAGGAACTCTCAAACTTCTGCAAGAAGTTCGAAGTGCACCTGCGCAAAGCTCTGCTTAACGCCGGCAAGCTGGTGGACGACCCGAGCAAGCCTCGCCTGCTGCTGACCTTCAAGAGCGGTCGCGAAGTGTTCATGGGCCTGGCTGAGTCGAACAACTCGGCGATGTGGCCCATGGGCATCCCGCGCCTCAAGTTCCCGCGTGACGCGCCCAGCCGCTCGACCCTGAAGCTGGAGGAAGCCTGGCACCACTTTATCCCCCGTGACCAGTGGGACGAGCGCCTGCACGGCGACATGACCGGCGTCGACCTCGGCGCCGCACCGGGCGGCTGGACCTGGCAACTGGTCAACCGTGGCATGCTGGTGACTGCCATCGACAACGGCCCCATGGCCGAAAGCCTGATGGACACCGGCCTGGTGCAGCATCTGATGGCCGACGGCTTCACCTTCGTGCCCAAGCAGCCGGTAGACTGGATGGTCTGCGACATCGTTGAGAAGCCCGCTCGCAACGCGGCACTCTTGGAAACGTGGATTGGCGAAGGGCATTGCCGCGAGGCGGTGGTGAACCTGAAGTTGCCGATGAAACAGCGTTACGCCGAAGTGAAGCGTTTGCTGGAGCGCATCGAAGAGGGCTTCAAGGCGCGTGGCATTCGTGTGGAGATCGGCTGCAAGCAGCTCTACCACGATCGCGAAGAAGTGACATGTCACCTGCGCCGCCTGGTAGACGTAAAGAAATCCAAAGGCCGCTGATATTAAATGTGGGAACTGGCTTGCCTGCGAAAGCGGTATAACAGTCGAAATTTATGTTGAATGTGCCCCCGTCATCGCGGGCAAGCCCGCTCCCACATTGTTGAGCGGTGCCAGTTTTAGGAGTGAAGTATGAGTCTTGAACAGCCGGTTGATGGCACCCTCGACGCCACCGGCCTCAACTGCCCGGAACCCGTGATGATGCTGCACCAGCACATCCGCGACCTGCCGGCGGGCGGCCTGCTCAAGGTGATCGCGACCGACCCGTCGACCCGTCGCGATATCCCCAAGTTCTGCGTGTTTCTCGACCATGAACTGGTGGATCAGCAGGAAGATGCTGGCACCTACCTGTACTGGATCCGCAAGAAAGCCGATTAAGCCTGCGCCTTTTCGGCCCGAATGCGTCGGCGTGCACTGCGCGCCAGGCGCACCACCAACATCCCCGCCGCACAGCTCAAGCCCACGATCAGCCCTTGCCATAAACCGCTCGGGCCGCTGGGCTCGCCGAGCCAGTTGGTCAGGCCCAGGGCGTAACCCACCGGCAGGCCCACGCCCCAATAGGCGAACAAGGTCAGCACCATGGTCACCCGGGTGTCCTGGTAGCCGCGCAATGCGCCGGCGGCGGTGACCTGGATCGAGTCAGAGAACTGGAACAGCGCCGAGAACACGATCAGCATCGACGCCAGGTGGATCACCACCGGGTCGGGCGTATAGATCGCTGCAATCTGCTCGCGAAACAACAGCATCAAGCTGCAGGAAAAGCAGGCATACGCCAGTGCGGTGCCCATGCCGACGCCGGCGGCGAAGCGTGCTTCCCGAGGTTCGCCGCGCCCCAGCGCCTGGCCGACGCGCACGGTGACGGCCATGCTCAAGGAATAAGGGATCATGAACACCAGGGAGCTGACGTTCAGCGCGATCTGGTGGCCGGAGACCACCGTGGCGCCCAGGCTGCCGATCAACAAGGCGATCACCGCAAAAATACTCGATTCGGCAAAGATCGCCACGCCTATCGGCAGGCCAATGCCCAACACGCGCTTGATCACCGCCCACTGCGGCCAGTCGAAGCGCTTGAACAATTCGCTGCTTTGATAGGCCGCGCCCCAGCGCGTCCAGATGGCCAGGCCGATCATCATCACCCACATTGCAATCGCGGTAGCCCAGCCACAACCCACGCCGCCCATGGCCGGTACGCCCAGGTGGCCGTAGATGAAGATGTAGTTCAGCGGAATATTCAGCGCCAACCCGCACAAGCCCATGACCATGCTCGGCCGTGTGCGGCCCAGGCCGTCACTGAAACAGCGAAACACGTAGTACAACGCCACCGCCGGCATACCGGCGGCGATGCCATGCAGGTAGCCCATGGACGGCTCGATCAAGTCGGGTTCGACCTTCATCGCATGCAGGATCGGCTCGGCGCACAGCAACAACAGCGCCCCTGCGATGCCAACCACCACGGCCAGCCACAATGACTGACGCACCAAGGGCCCGATCTCGCTGAACTGGCCCGCACCGTAGCGCTGGGCGACTTTCGGCGTGGTGGCCAGCAGAGTACCGGTCATCAACAGGTACACCGGGATCCAGATCGAATTACCCAGGCCCACCGCCGCCAGGTCCTGCGGGCTCACGCGCCCGGCCATCACCGCATCGACGAAGCTCATTGCGGTGGTTGCCAGTTGGCCAATCATGATCGGCAAGGCCAGCGTCAGCAGGCCGCGCACTTCCCGGCTGATGCGGGCGGGGCGGGAGAGGGTAGCGGTGGCAGTGTTCACGTACAGGTGTCCAATAAAAAAGGCAGTCGCAAGGACGGCGGATTCTACGCGTTGACGCAGCGGTCAGGAAAAAACCTGTGTTAGGGATTTGTAAGCAATGCGCCCAGGCCAGCGCTGAACCCTGTGGGAGCTGGCTTGCCTGCGATGCAGGCACCTCGGTACATCAGGCAAACCGGGTCGATGCCATCGCAGGCAAGCCAGCTCCTACACAGGATCTTCTGTACACTGCCAATCCGCCAAAGGAGCCTGCCATGCTGATTGTTGCCGACGAAAATATCCCGCTGCTCGATGCATTCTTCGAAGGGTTTGGCGAGATTCGCCGCGTGCCTGGCCGTTCCATCGACCGCGCTACGGTCGGGCAGGCCGACGTGCTACTGGTGCGCTCGGTGACCAACGTCAACCGTGCCCTGCTTGAGGGCAGTAACGTGCGCTTTGTTGGCACCTGCACCATCGGCACCGACCACCTGGACCTCGACTACTTCAAGCAAGCGGGTATCCAGTGGTCCAGCGCGCCCGGCTGCAATGCGCGTGGGGTGGTGGACTACGTGCTTGGCAGCTTGCAGACCCTGGCTGAAATCGAAGGCGCTGACCTCAAACAGCGTACCTATGGCATCGTCGGTGCCGGCGAAGTCGGCGGGCGCTTGGTCAAGGTGCTCAAGGGCCTGGGCTGGAATGTGTTGGTGTGCGATCCGCCGCGCCAGATTACCGAAGACGGTGATTACGTCAGTCTGCAGCAGGTCATCGAGCAATGTGACGTGATCAGCTTGCATACGCCGCTGATCAAGTCCGGCAACGGTTCGACCTGGCACCTGTTTGATCGCCAGCGCCTGGCACAGCTCAAGCCGGGCACCTGGCTGATCAACGCCAGCCGGGGTGCGGTGGTGGATAACGCCGCGCTGCGCGAGGTGTTGCTGGCGCGCGAAGACCTGCAAGCGGTGCTGGACGTGTGGGAAGGCGAGCCCGAGGTGGACGTCGACCTGGCTGACCTGTGCGTGCTGGCCACGCCGCATATTGCCGGCTACAGCCTCGATGGCAAGCAGCGCGGCACCGCGCAGATTTACCAGGCGCTGTGCGCGCACCTGGGCCAGGAACCGAGTATTCACTTAAGTGATTTGCTGCCGGCCCCCTGGCTGGCCGAGATGCACCTGCATCCTGAGACTGACCCGGCCTGGGCGCTGGCGACCTTGTGCCGCAGTGTGTACGACCCACGCCGTGACGACGCGGATTTCCGTCGCAGCCTGGTGGGCACTGTGCAGGAACAGCGCCAAGCTTTCGACCTGCTGCGCAAGCACTATCCGGAGCGTCGCGAGATCGATGGCTTGAAGGTGCGCATCAACGGGGAGTCGGCGGTGCTGTCACAGATCGTGACTGCTCTGGGTGCCGAACAGCTGTAACGGTTATCGCGGTGCTCTTGAGGCCTTCGCGAGCAAGCTCGCTCCTATAGGGGGCATAAAAAACCCGGCCACCTGGGCCGGGTTTGAAAGAGCGTGGGCGCTTCAGCCTTGCTGGGCAGGCTTGACCAGTCGCTGTTCCAGCTCGCTGCAGGCTTGCTGGATCATTTCTTCGGTAATCTGCACTTCCCGGCCCTTGGCATCGATGTACGAGCAAGGCAGCTGCTGCGGCTGGCGGATCACTTCAATCTTGGCGTCGCTGCTATTTTGCAAGGTCATGGCCTGTCTCCTCATCAGGTTGTGTACCTACTTTAATTCCCCCGCATGAACGCGCTGTTACAACTCCTTACACGCTCATCGGTTTGAACACCCAGTCCACCAGAAACCGGTACATATTTCCAGATCAGGCTTAGACCGATAGCCTCTAGCGGCCTGCATCGGCGGGCATAATTAACCTGACTCATTGTTATTTGCGCAAGTTCCCCCAATGTTGAGGTACAGACTCCTCATTGGGTGATGCCTTCCATGTTCTCCATCCGTCAACGCCGTGCGATTCGCCTGGCCAGCCGCTTTATTGCGCCCTACCGTTGGCAGGCGCTTGGCGCACTGCTGGCGCTGATCGTCACCGCTGGCATCACCTTGTCCATGGGGCAGGGCATACGCCTGTTGGTGGACCAGGGCTTCATGACCCAGTCGCCACACCTGCTCAACCAGTCAATCGGCCTGTTCATGCTGCTGGTGCTCGGCCTGGCCGTGGGCACCTTCACGCGGTTTTACCTGGTGTCGTGGATTGGCGAGCGGGTGGTAGCCGATATTCGCCGGCAGGTGTTCAACCACCTGATCTACCTGCACCCCGGCTTCTACGAGAACAACCGCAGCTCGGAAATCCAGTCGCGGCTGACCACCGACACCACCTTACTGCAATCGGTGATCGGCTCATCACTGTCGCTGTTTCTGCGCAACGCCCTGATGGTGATCGGCGGCATCGTGTTGCTGTTTATCACTAATCCCAAGCTCACCAGCATCGTGGTGGTGGCGTTGCCGCTGGTGCTGGCGCCGATTCTGATCTTCGGGCGCCGGGTGCGCAGCCTGTCGCGTTTGAGCCAGGACCGTATCGCGGACGTCGGCAGCTATGTCGCCGAGACGTTGGGCCAGATCAAGACCGTGCAGGCCTATAACCATCAGGTTCAGGACGAACAACGCTTTGCCGTCACCGTCGAGGACGCCTTTGTCACGGCACGTAAACGCATCTTGCAGCGCTCCTGGCTGATCACCCTGGTGATCATGCTGGTGCTCGGCGCGGTAGGCGTGATGCTTTGGGTGGGCGGCATGGACGTGATCAGCGGGCGCATTTCCGGCGGTGAGCTGGCGGCGTTCGTGTTCTACAGCCTGATTGTCGGCAGCGCCGTCGGCACCCTGAGCGAAGTGCTTGGCGAGTTGCAGCGTGCCGCCGGGGCAGCCGAGCGTATCGGTGAGCTGTTGCAGTCAGGCAACGAGATCCAGGCGCCGGCCACTGGCGGCGTACGTTTGCCGGATCGGGTCAGTGGCCGCATGGAACTGCAGGACCTACGCTTTTCCTATCCTTCGCGACCGGACAGCTATGCCATCGACGGCTTGAACCTGACCATCAACCCGGGCGAAACCCTGGCCTTGGTAGGGCCGTCCGGTGCGGGCAAGTCGACGATTTTCGATCTGCTGCTGCGCTTCTACGACCCCCAGCAAGGCCGAATCCTGCTCGAAGGCCAGCCGCTGACCGAGCTAGACCCCCTGGACCTGCGGCGCCATTTCGCCCTGGTGTCCCAGAGCCCGGCGTTGTTCTTCGGCAGCGTCGAGGACAACATCCGCTACGGCAACCCGTCCGCCACCACCGCCCAGGTGGAAGCCGCCGCGCGTATTGCCCACGCCCACGACTTCATCCTGCAAATGCCCGACGGCTACCAAACCCACCTCGGCGAAAGTGGCCAGGGCCTCTCCGGCGGCCAGCGCCAACGCCTGGCCATCGCTCGCGCCTTGCTGGTCGACGCGCCGATCCTGCTGCTGGACGAAGCCACCAGCGCCCTCGACGCCCAGAGTGAACACCTTATCCAGCAAGCGCTGCCGCAGCTGATGCAGGGGCGCACCACGCTGGTGATCGCCCACCGTTTGGCCACGGTGAAGAATGCCGACCGCATTGCGGTGATGGACCAGGGCAAGCTGGTGGCGGTGGGCACGCATCAGCAGTTGATTGCGAGCAATCCGCTGTATGCGCGGTTGGCGGCGTTGCAGTTCAGTGCGGACCCTGTGGGAGGGGGCTTGCCCCCGATAGCGGCGGATCAGCAATAGACGTGTGACTGACAGCCTGCAATCGGGGGCAAGCCCCCTCCCACATTAGAAGCAGGTTCAGAGCCTTATTGGTCGTCGAAGTACCGCTCATGCCAATCCACCAACGGCTGTGGTGAGTTGAGCTTCTGCCCGTAGATCACCGAATAAGACAGCACGTTCTGCACATACTGGCGGGTTTCGTCGAAGGGGATGCTTTCCACCCACACGTCGAAACTCAGGTGGTCTGCGCCGCGCAGCCATTGGCGCACGCGGCCGGGGCCGGCGTTGTAGGCAGCGGAGGCGAGCACGCGGTTGCCGTTGAACTGGCTGTGCACCTGGCTCAGGTACGCAGCACCGAGCTGGATGTTTTTATCCGGGTCCAGTACCTGGGCCGGGGAGGCCAGGGGGATGCTGAACTTGCGCGCGGTTTCCTTGGCCGTGCCGGGCATCAGTTGCATCAGGCCGCTGGCGCCGACGCCGGAGCGGGCATCGTCCATGAACGCGCTTTCCTGACGGGTGATGGCAAAGATCCAGCTGGAGTGCAGGCCACGTACCTTGGCTTCGCGCACCAGGGTGTCGCGGTGGGCCATCGGGAAGCGGATGTCCAGATCGTCCCAGTACTGCGCCTGGCTGATGGTGCGGATGGCCGGAAAGTACCACTTCATGTCGTAGGCCAGTTTGGCCTGGGCGACCATCTCGTCACGGTTGAAATGACGGCTGACGTGGTACCACTCGCGGCGACCGTCGACGATCTGGCCACGGGCGTAGAATTCCAGGGCACGCCGCACCCCCGGGGTATTGCGCACCTTGTTGACCAGCGCCTGGCTCATCACCAGCGGCTTGTTGTTCAACTGGTAAGGGGCTTTGGAGCGGTCAGCAGCGAGGAAACCGTAGAAGTCCCGCTCCTTGGCCACGTTTTTGTACAGCACCAAAGCCTGCGGGTTTTTCGGCTCGGCCAGCTCCAGGCTGCGTGCCTGCCAGTAGCGCCAACGGTTGGTGGTGGCCAGGTCCTGTGGGAGTTTGCGGGTCAACTGGTAGGCGTCTTCCCAGCGCGCTAGGCGCAACAGCAGGCGCAGACGCCACTCGGAAACCGTATTGTCGCGTAACTCGGGGTCGTACTTGGTCATGACCTCCAGTGCGCGCGGGTCGAAGCGCTTGGCCAGGGTCAAGCCGATCTCGCGGGCAATCGAGACTTTTTCGTCACGGGAGAAGTGCATGCTGCTGGCGTAACCGTCGAGCAGCGACATGGCTTTGTCCGGATCCTGCCGCGCCAGGCGACGCAGGCCCAGGCCCACGGCGTCAGACATGGCCTCGGTGGCCGGCTGGAAGCGTGACGGGTCGCTGAGCATGTCGGGCTTTTGCGCCACATCCACCATCAAGCGACCTTGGGCGCCGAGGGTGGGTAGGGTTTTCACCAGGCTATTGGCCAGCGCGTAGTTACGCGCTTCGGCGGCGAGCTTGGTGCGCTCCCAGATCTTCTGCTCGGTGAGCTGGCCGGCAGCGGCCCACTGGCCAAACGTGGCGTCACACGCGGCGGGCTGGGATTTGCCGGTCATCCACAATTTTTCGGCGGTCTTGTAGCCTTCAGCCTTGAGATTGTGGCTGAGCTGGTACTGGCCATGCAGGCAATCCAGCTCGACGAAATTGAGCTTGGTGTCGTAGTACTTTTCAAAAGTTTGCCAATCGCCGCGTTCGGCCAGCCAGCGCAGCCAACGCAGTTTCATCCAGTTGGCCTGAGGCAAGTCGCCGTGTTTGGCGAGGAATTGTTCGATTTCCTCGTTACTTGCGGTTTTCAGGCGCGCGGTCAGTTCGTCGTAGGCCAGGTAGGGCGTGAGCGGGTAATCGGCCAGGGCCTGGCTGTATTGCATGTAGGGGCCGCTGTCGCCCTTGGCCAAGGCACGTTTGGCTTGATCGTAATACTGGCGTTGAGTGGTGAGGTCCACCGCCTGGGCGGATTGAACGGCAGTGGCGGAAAGAAGCAGACAAGATAAAAAGTTGAAAAGGCGACTGCGCATGAGACGTCCGTGCAGAGAAATCACGACTAGCACCGGCACTGCCGACACTGATTGCCCCTAGCTTAGCCTTTTGCCAGCGGCCCGCGAAAGCTTTGCCGGCTGGTTCGTTCAAGTTCGCCGGAAATGTCCTACAGAACGTGTCAATAGAGAAAATGCCGACCGCATCCCACCCTCACATCAGGTAGAATGCGCGCCCAGTTTTTGGAGAAGCGTATGACCCTGCTCAAATTCAGCGATGTGTCCCTTGCTTTCGGCGCCATGCCGTTGTTGGACAAGGTGTCCTGGCAGATCGCCCGTGGTGAGCGGGTGTGCATCATCGGCCGCAACGGCACCGGCAAGTCCAGCATGATGAAGCTGGTAAAAGGCGACCAGAAGCCCGATGACGGCTCTGTCTGGCGTGCCCCGGGCCTCAAGATCGGCGAATTGCCGCAAGAATTGCCGGTGGCCGACGGACGGACAGTGTTCGACGTGGTAGCCGAAGGCCTGGACGGTGTTGGCGAGTTGCTCGCGCAATACCATCACCTGGCACAGAACTGCGTCACCGAAGAAGACCTGGACAAACTGATGCACGTCCAGCAAGACCTCGAAGCCCGTGACGGCTGGCGCTTGCAGCAACTGGTGGACAGCACCCTGAGCCGCCTGCAACTGCCGGCAGACAAGACCCTCGCCGAATTGTCCGGCGGCTGGCGTCGCCGTGTGCTGCTGGCCCAGGCCCTGGTGTCCGAGCCGGACCTGCTGCTGCTCGACGAACCGACCAACCACCTGGACATCGGCGCCATCGCCTGGCTTGAAGAAGCCATCAAGGACTTCCAGGGCGCCGTGCTGTTTATCACGCACGACCGTGCTTTCCTGCAGAGCCTGGCTACGCGCATCCTCGAGCTGGACCGTGGCGGCCTGATCGACTGGAACGGCGACTACGCCAGCTTCCTGGTGCATAAGGAAGCCGCCCTGGCGGCCGAAGAAACCGCCAACGCGCTGTTCGACAAGAAGCTGGCCCAGGAAGAAGTCTGGATCCGCCAGGGCATCAAGGCCCGTCGCACCCGTAACGAAGGCCGCGTGCGTGCCTTGAAAGCCTTGCGCGTGGAGCGCAGTGAGCGCCGCGAGCGTACCGGCAAGGCCAATATCCAGCTCGATACTGCCGACAAGTCGGGCAAGCAAGTGATGGTGCTGGAGAACGTCAGCTTCCATCACCCGGACGGCCCGTTCCTGATCAAGGACTTCTCCATGGTCCTGCAGCGCGGCGACCGTATTGGCCTGTTGGGCGCCAACGGTACCGGCAAGACCACCTTGCTCAAGCTGATGCTCAGCGGTCTGCAACCGACCAGCGGCAAGGTGGAAGAGGGCACTCGCATCGACGTGGCCTACTTTGACCAGTTGCGCCACCAGTTGGACCTGGAAAAGACCGTGATCGACAACGTCGCCGAAGGTCGCGACTTTATCGACATCGACGGCCAGAGCCGCCACGTACTCAGCTACCTCGGCGACTTCCTGTTCAGCCCGCAACGTGCGCGCACGCCGGTCAAGGCGCTGTCGGGGGGTGAGCGTGCGCGCCTGCTGCTGGCCAAGCTGTTCAGCAAGCCGGCCAACCTGCTGGTGCTCGACGAACCGACCAACGACCTCGACGTGGAAACCCTGGAACTGCTGGAAGAGGTCTTGCTGACCTTCAACGGCACCGTGCTGATGGTCAGCCACGACCGGGAATTCCTCGACAACGTGGTCACCAGCACCCTGGTTTTCGAAGGCGAAGGCAAGGTGCGCGAATACGTGGGCGGTTATCAGGACTGGCTGCGTCAGGGCGGCTCGCCGCGCCTGCTGGGCGTGACCGAGAGCAAGTCGGGCAAGGCGGACCTGAACACGGCGGTGGTGGCTCCCGCCGCTGCCGAGGCGCCTGCACCGGCTGCTGACGCTGCGCCGGCCAAGAAGAAGCTGAGCTATAAGTTGCAGCGCGAGCTGGAAGCCTTGCCAGGCGATATCGACGCCAAGGAACAGCAGATCGCTGCGGTCGAAGCGGAAATGGCTGACGCCGGCTTCTACCTGCGCCCTGCGGCAGAAACCGCCAAGGTTATCGCCTCCCTGGAGACGTTGAACCAGGAGCTGGAAGCGTTGGTTGAGCGTTGGGCCGAGCTGGATGCCTGAGTGATCGAGCCGCAATAAAAAAGCCCGGCGCTCTTCTATGAGCGCCGGGCTTTTTAATATGAAATGCGATTCAACTGTGGGAGCTGGCTTGCCTGCGATAGCAGTCTGCCAGTTGATGCATCGGGTGGCTGATACACCGCTATCGCAGGCAAGCCAGCTCCCACATTAGACCTTTATCGGTCTTACGGACTCTTTATCAGTTTGACGGCCAATACATCGCACGGCGCGCCGTGCAATACATCATTGGCGGTCGAGCCCAGCAACAACGCCAAACCGTGACGACCATGGCTACCCACCACGATCAAGTCGCAAGCCTTTTCCTTGGCCAGGTGGTGAATTTCCTGGCGCGGTTGGCCGTATGTCAGGTGGCAGTCTTCCTTTTTCAGGTGCGGGTATTTGAGAATCAAACGGTCAAGGCGCTCCTTGGCCTGGTCAAATTGTTGTTGCTGCAGCTGGGAAAGGTCCATCGGCACGTCACCACCAAAGGCCATGGCCATGGGCTCGACGATGTGTACCAACGACAGTTTGGCGCCATTGGCAATCGCGGATTCCTGTGCGCGCTTGATCACTGGATCGCACTCTTCGGTCAGGTCGACAGCGACCAGAATATGTTCGTAGGGCATGAGGCGTTCCTCCAGAGGACTGCAATAAGTTCAGTATGGCTGCTTTCAAGCGGATGGGGTTGCCGCAGATCAAATCCGCTCATCTAGAAATTCGGGAGTACACATATGACGGTCTGGATAGTGGTGTCAATCCTTGCGGTGGTTTTGAGCCCCCTGGTATGGCTGCGACCTTCGCGCCAGCAGAGTGGGCGTATGGCCCTGCGCATGGAGGCACGCCGCATCGGCCTGGCCATGCAGTTGGCGCCTCAGGAATGGCCGCACTGGCTCAAGCAGGAGCCGCCGAGCCCCTGTGCGCAGTATTGCCGGCCACGACGCGGCAGCGCGCCCGCAACGTGGAGCTACTGGCAGCTGGAGCCGGGGCTATGGGTCAATCAGTGGCGTGAACCCTGTGTGGATGAGAAGTTGTTGCCGCATTTTGCAACGCTGCCGGCAAACGTCTACAAGGTCGAGGCCGACAAACAGATGATTGCTCTGTATTGGGGCGAAAAGGGCGACGCAAGCGTGCTGAAAGATATTGATACGCTGCTCAAGGCCCTGGCCTGACCCAAGCTCTGTAGGAGCGAGCCAGCTCGCTCCTACAGGAAAGCCAGGCAATAAAAAGCCCGACATCATCATCGGGCTGGAGGTGGCCAGGCAGGCCGGTAAATCTGCACATTGCCGCTAGCCTAGTCGTGTATTGCTTTCTGTACAGCCTTTTCCCACATCCTTTCCATTATTGATCCTGTGAATATTTGAATATTGACGGGTGGCGAGCCTGTGGGCCGGGTTCTGAAATGACTGGAAAGTCGCGCTTTTCCTAGCCTTTGGAGCGATTGACAATTGCTCGGAATTGGATGAAGGTGGCGTACCCAAATCAAACGGGCGTATGAATTGAGCGTTTGCCTGTCAGACGACTCATACAAAACCCGACTATCGCACTGGCGGGTGTGCCTGGCGGATTGGCGTGAGCATTGATTCAACTGTCAATGTCAAACCAGAGACCAGCGTCCAGTGTGTACTGTTCAGCTTCCATATCGTGGAGATCAGTTGATGATTTACGAAGGTAAAGCCATCACGGTTAAGGCTCTTGAAAGTGGCATCGTCGAACTCAAATTCGACCTCAAGGGTGAGTCCGTCAACAAGTTCAACCGTCTAACCCTGAACGAACTGCGTCAGGCCGTAGACACCATCAAAGCAGATGCTTCGGTCAAGGGCGTGATCGTCTCCAGCGGCAAGGACGTGTTTATCGTCGGCGCTGACATCACCGAATTCGTCGACAACTTCAAGCTGCCCGATGCCGAGCTGGTGGCTGGCAACCTCGAAGCCAACAAGATCTTCAGCGATTTCGAAGACCTCAACGTGCCGACTGTTGCTGCCATCAACGGCATCGCGTTGGGCGGCGGCCTGGAAATGTGCCTGGCGGCAGACTTCCGTGTCATGTCCGCGACGGCCAAGATCGGCCTGCCGGAAGTCAAGCTGGGTATCTACCCAGGCTTTGGCGGTACCGTGCGCCTGCCGCGCCTGATCGGTGCCGACAACGCGATCGAATGGATCGCCGCCGGCAAGGAAAACAAGGCTGAAGACGCGCTGAAAGTCGGTGCCGTCGACGCTGTGGTGGCCCCCGACAAACTGGCCGAAGCCGCGCTGAACCTGATCAAAGGCGCCATCAGCGGCGAATTTGACTACAAGGCCAAGCGTCAGCCGAAGCTGGAAAAACTCAAGCTCAACGCCATCGAACAGATGATGTCGTTCGAAACCGCCAAAGGTTTCGTGGCAGGCCAGGCCGGCCCGAACTACCCGGCGCCGGTTGAAGCGATCAAGACCATCCAGAAGGCCGCGAACTTTGGTCGCGACAAAGCCCTGGAAGTGGAAGCGGCAGGCTTCGTCAAACTGGCGAAAACCTCGGCGGCCCAGAGCCTGATCGGCCTGTTCCTGAACGATCAGGAACTGAAGAAAAAGGCCAAGGCCTACGACGAAATCGCCAAGGACGTGAAACAGGCCGCCGTACTCGGCGCCGGTATCATGGGCGGCGGTATCGCCTATCAATCGGCGTCCAAAGGCACGCCGATCCTGATGAAAGACATCAACGAGCACGGTATCGAGCAGGGCCTGGCCGAAGCCGCCAAGCTGCTGGTGGGCCGCGTTGATAAAGGTCGCATGACCGCTGCAAAAATGGCTGAAGTGCTCAACGGCATTCGTCCTACGCTGTCTTACGGCGATTTCGGCCACGTCGACCTGGTGGTCGAAGCGGTTGTCGAGAATCCGAAGGTCAAGCAGGCCGTGTTGGCTGAAGTTGAAGCCCAGGTCAAGGACGACACCATCCTGGCGTCCAACACCTCAACCATTTCCATCTCGCTGCTGGCCAAGGCCCTCAAGCGGCCGGAAAACTTCGTCGGCATGCACTTCTTCAACCCGGTGCACATGATGCCGTTGGTGGAAGTGATCCGTGGCGAGAAATCCAGCGAGCTGGCGGTTGCCACCACCGTTGCCTACGCCAAGAAAATGGGCAAGAACCCGATCGTGGTCAATGACTGCCCGGGCTTCCTGGTCAACCGCGTACTATTCCCCTACTTCGGCGGTTTCGCCAAGCTGGTCAGCGCCGGTGTGGACTTCGTGCGCATCGACAAGGTCATGGAGAAGTTCGGCTGGCCCATGGGCCCGGCTTATCTGATGGACGTGGTCGGCATCGACACCGGCCACCACGGTCGCGACGTCATGGCTGAAGGCTTCCCGGACCGCATGAAAGACGACCGCCGCTCGGCGATCGACGCGCTGTACGAGGCCAAGCGCCTGGGCCAGAAGAATGGCAAGGGCTTCTACGCCTACGAGGCCGACAAGAAGGGCAAGCAGAAGAAAGTGGCCGACCCGTCGGTGCACGAAGTGCTCGCTCCGGTCATCTACGAACAGCGTGAGGTGTCCGACGAAGACATCATCAACTGGATGATGATCGCCCTGTGCCTGGAAACCGTGCGTTGCCTGGAAGACGGCATCGTTGAAACCGCCGCCGAAGCCGATATGGGCCTGGTGTACGGTATTGGTTTCCCTCCATTCCGTGGTGGCGCGTTGCGTTACATCGATTCGATCGGTGTGGCCGAGTTCGTTGCCCTGGCTGACAAATACGCTGATTTGGGCCCGCTGTACCACCCGACCGCGAAGCTGCGTGAAATGGCCAAGAATGGCCAGAGCTTCTTCGGTTAAGCGCCCAATCGACTAGAGCGAGAATATTTATGAGCTTGAATCCAAGAGACGTCGTGATTGTCGACTTCGGTCGTACGCCGATGGGCCGCTCCAAGGGCGGCATGCACCGCAACACCCGCGCCGAAGACATGTCGGCGCACCTGATCAGCAAAGTGCTGGAGCGCAACACCAAGGTCGACCCGAACGAAGTCGAGGACGTGATCTGGGGCTGCGTCAACCAGACCCTGGAGCAGGGCTGGAACATCGCGCGCATGGCGTCGTTGATGACCCAGATCCCGCACACCGCGGCCGGCCAGACCGTCAGCCGCCTGTGCGGCTCGTCGATGAGCGCGCTGCACACCGCTGCGCAAGCGATCATGACCGGCAACGGCGATGTGTTCGTGGTCGGCGGCGTGGAGCACATGGGCCACGTCAGCATGATGCACGGCGTCGATCCTAACCCGCACATGTCCCTCTACGCGGCGAAAGCCTCGGGCATGATGGGCCTGACCGCGGAAATGCTCGGCAAAATGCACGGCATCACCCGTGAAGCCCAGGACGCCTTCGGCCTGCGCTCCCACCAACTCGCCCACAAGGCGACGGTGGAAGGCAAGTTCAAGGATGAAATCATCCCGATGAACGGCTACGACGAGAATGGTTTCCTGAAACTGTTCGACTACGACGAAACCATTCGTCCGGACACTACCCTGGAAAGCCTGGCGGCCCTCAAGCCCGCCTTCAATCCAAAGGGCGGCACCGTGACAGCCGGTACTTCCTCGCAGATCACCGACGGTGCTTCGTGCATGATCGTGATGTCGGCGCAGCGTGCCCAGGACCTGGGTATCCAGCCGCTGGCCGTGATTCGTTCGATGGCAGTGGCGGGTGTGGATCCGGCGATCATGGGCTATGGTCCAGTACCGGCCACACAAAAAGCCTTGAAGCGCGCAGGCCTTTCCATCTCTGATATCGACTTCTTCGAGCTCAACGAAGCTTTCGCCGCACAGGCCTTGCCAGTGCTGAAAGATCTGAAAGTACTCGACAAGATGAACGAGAAGGTTAACCTGCACGGCGGTGCGATTGCCCTGGGCCACCCATTCGGTTGCTCCGGTGCGCGTATCTCTGGCACTTTGCTTAACGTGATGAAGCAAAATGGCGGCAACCTTGGGGTTGCAACCATGTGCATTGGTCTCGGCCAAGGCATCTCTACCGTCTTCGAACGCGTCTAAACGTTCGGTTGACGGAAGCCGGGGCCCAGTGCCCCGGTTTTTGTTTTTTGGAACTTTTAAATATTTTTTTTCAACAAATTTTGCATGAGGGCCAGAGCATGAAAGTCGAACCAGGGCTCTACCAGCATTACAAGGGGCCGCAGTACCGTGTTTTCAGCGTGGCGCGCCACTCTGAAACCGAAGAAGAAGTGGTGTTTTACCAAGCACTGTATGGCGAATACGGCTTTTGGGTACGCCCTTTGAGCATGTTCCTGGAGACCGTCGAAGTTGACGGCGAGCAGGTCCCACGCTTTGCTTTGGTCACGGCCGAACCCAGTCTTTTTACAGGGCAATAACGGCAGGTCGCGCAGAATGCTGCGCTTGACCTCATCCGGTTGCCACTATATATAGCGTTGCCGCGTCAGGCGCCAACTGCCTTTCACTTCTCGAATTCAGGAATTTTCCGATCCATGGGCAAATCGCTGGTCATTGTGGAATCCCCGGCTAAGGCCAAGACCATCAACAAGTACTTGGGCAACGAGTACGTGGTGAAGTCGAGTATCGGCCATATCCGAGACCTGCCCACCAGCGGTTCGGCTAGCGCCAGCAAGGAGCCTGCCGCCAAGCGCGGCAAGGCCGCCGCGGGCGAAGGTCCGGTACTCACGCCTAAAGAAAAAGCGCGCAAGCAACTGGTTTCGCGCATGGGTGTGGACCCGGACCATGGCTGGAAGGCCAAGTACGAAATCCTTCCGGGCAAGGAAAAGGTCATCGAAGAGCTGCGCCGGCTCGCCAAAGATGCTGACACCATCTATCTCGCGACGGACTTGGACCGCGAAGGGGAAGCCATTGCCTGGCACCTGCGCGAAGCCATCGGCGGTGATGACAGCCGCTACAAGCGCGTGGTGTTCAACGAAATCACCAAGAAAGCCATCCAGGAAGCCTTCTCCAAGCCGGGCGAGCTGGACATCGACCGTGTCAACGCCCAGCAGGCCCGTCGCTTCCTCGACCGCGTCGTCGGCTACATGGTCTCGCCACTGCTGTGGGCGAAGATCGCCCGTGGCCTGTCCGCCGGCCGTGTGCAATCGGTAGCGGTCAAGCTGGTGGTTGAGCGTGAGCGCGAGATCCGTGCGTTCATCCCTGAAGAATACTGGGAAGTCCACGCCGACCTCGGCACTGCCAAGGGCGCCAATGTGCGCTTTGAAGTGGCCCGTGAAAAAGGCGAAGCCTTCAAGCCGCTGAACGAAGCCCAGGCCATGGCCGCGCTGGAGAAGCTCAAGGCCTCCAGCTACAGCATCGTCAAGCGTGAAGACAAACCGACCAGCAGCAAGCCGTCGGCGCCGTTCATCACCTCCACCCTGCAACAGGCCGCGAGCAACCGTTTGGGCTTCGGGGTGAAGAAGACCATGATGATGGCCCAGCGTCTGTATGAGGCTGGCTACATCACGTATATGCGTACGGACTCCACCAACCTGTCGCAAGACGCGGTGGCGATGGCGCGTACCTATATTGAAAGCGAATTCGGCAAGACCTACCTGCCGGAGAAGCCGAACGTCTACAGCAGCAAGGAAGGCGCACAAGAGGCACACGAAGCGATTCGTCCTTCCGACGCCAACACCACGCCTGCCAAGCTGAGCGGCATGGAGCGCGACGCTGAGCGCCTCTACGAGCTGATCTGGCGCCAGTTCCTGGCTTGCCAGATGCTGCCGGCGCAATACCTGTCTACTACCGTCAGCGTGGGCGCGGGCGATTTCGAGCTGCGTGCCAAGGGCCGTATCCTCAAGTTCGATGGCTACACCCGTGTGATGCCGCAGATCGCCAAGCCTGGCGATGATGATGTGCTGCCGGACATGGCCCAGGGCGACACACTGAAGCTGATCAAGCTCGACCCGTCCCAGCACTTCACCAAGCCGCCGGCGCGTTATTCCGAAGCCAGCCTGGTGAAAGAGATGGAGAAGCGCGGTATCGGTCGTCCGTCGACCTACGCGGCAATCATCTCCACCATCCAGGACCGTGGCTACGTTGCGTTGCACAACCGTCGTTTCTATTCGGAAAAGATGGGTGACATCGTCACCGAGCGTCTGTCGGAGAGCTTCTCCAACTTGATGGACTACGGCTTCACTGCCGGCATGGAAGAGAACCTCGATGACGTGGCCCAGGGCGAACGCGACTGGAAAAACGTGCTGGATGAGTTCTACGGCGACTTCAAGAAAAAGCTTGAAGTGGCCGAGAACCCCGAGAACGGGATGCGCGCCAACCAGCCGGTGATGACGGATATTCCGTGCACTACCTGCGGTCGACCGATGCAGATTCGTACCGCCTCCACCGGCGTGTTCCTCGGTTGCTCGGGCTACAGCCTGCCGCCCAAAGAGCGCTGCAAGGCGACCGTCAACCTGGTGCCGGGCGATGAAATCGCGGCTGACGACGAGGGTGAGTCCGAGTCGCTGGTGCTGCGTGGCAAGCACCGCTGCCCGATCTGCAGCACGGCGATGGACGCCTACCTGCTGGACGAGAAGCACAAGCTGCACATCTGTGGTAACAACCCGGATTGCAACGGCTACGAGATCGAAGAGGGCACCTATCGCATCAAGGGCTATGAAGGCCCGAGCCTGGAATGCGACAAGTGCGGCAGCGAGATGCAGCTCAAGACTGGCCGTTTCGGCAAGTTCTTCGGGTGCACCAACCCAACCTGCAAGAACACCCGCAAACTGCTGAAAAGCGGTGATGCGGCGCCGCCGAAGATGGATCCGGTGAAAATGCCCGAGCTCAAGTGCGAGAAGGTCAACGACACCTACATCCTGCGTGACGGCGCTTCGGGGCTGTTCCTGGCTGCGAGCCAGTTCCCGAAAAACCGCGAGACCCGTGCACCACTGGTGATGGAGATCGTGCCGCACAAGGACGAGATCGATCCGAAGTACCACTTCCTGTGTGAAGCGCCGAAAAAGGACCCGGATGGTCGCCCAGCCGTGATCCGTTACAGCCGCAAGACCAAGGAGCAGTACGTGCAGACCGAAGTGGACGGCAAGCCTACTGGCTGGAAAGCGTTCTACGACGGCGGCAAGTGGAAGGTCGAGGACAAGCGCCAGGGCGCTTGATCCGCTAGTCTGTTAACGCCAAAAGCCGTCTGTATAGACGGCTTTTGCTTACTGTAGGAGCGAGCTTGCTCGCGAAGATCGTTAACGAAAACGCGGGAAACCTGGCACCCTGCGGTGCCTGGAAGTTTTTCGCGAGCAAGCTCGCTCCTACACAGCCAGCATCACGCCTATTCGTTGTGGAGATTGCCGTCATGGCCAACGAACTCTATACCCGTACCAATCAGAAAATTTACTTCGCGGGTTTATCCCTGGAGGCCCTTGGCCGTGCCGAGGAAGGGAAAGAGATGAACGCCATCGCGCTGGTACAGGCGGGGCGCGAAGCGGCGTTGTTCCACCTGTACGGTGCCTTGCTGGGGCTGTGCCATGAGATCGCCGGGTTCTACCGCCTACCCCAGGCCGGTGCGCCGCGTGCAGAAATGATCATGAATCGTGAAGTGCTGGATTCAATGGCGATCCCCGAGTTGGCCGAACTGGTGGAAATGGCTCAAAGCCCCGACAGTTGGGTGGCACGGCTGCTCAAAGCCCATGCGGATATGTTTCAACCGCCGCGTATTCCCCATGTGCCCAAAGGTGATGTCACCCAGCCGCTGATCGTCGCCGTGGCCTTGGAGCAGGATGAGCCTAAGCCTTTGAGCCGTGAGGAGTTGGAAGGCTGGCGCCAGGAGCTGAAAAAGATGGCGCTGCGTTTTCGTGAAGGGCTCAACGAGTGCTGAAGGGGTTGCACTAAGCAAATGTGGAAGCTGGCTTGCCTGCGATGACGGCCTGCCAGCCGACACCTATCGATCTGATGCCCCGCGTTCAACCTGTGGGAGCTGGCTTGCCTGCGATGGCGGCCTGACAGGCGACCCTGTTATACCGAGTACATATTCATTCCTGCGGCAACGGCCACTTAGGGCTCCGCCTGACGGCGGGTCGCTGTGGAAAAGCCGGAATGCCAGCGTGGTTTAACGGGGAGCCTGAGATCAAGATCAAAAGCAGATCAAAAGCTACTCGCTTCGCATCGTGGTTACCGTTGGCTGCTTTAGCCTGCAAAGTTGTATAGGTACCTATGCTGCGATAGCGGTGGGTCAGTTTGCTGATTATGCGCTGATACTCCGCCATCGCAGGCAAGCCAGCGCCCACATAGAGACGCGTGTTCCCTAGGGCGCCATTCATCACACCGTAAACAAACCTGTCCATATCCCCTGCGAGGCTGGGTGGATGACTGATATAATCCCAGGCCTTTCGTGGAGAACAGACTTTTATGCCAACGTCCTTTCTGGAAATTGTTGAACTGCCTGACGGCCGAATCGAACTGCGCCGGGCTGAGGACGAGGGTTCTCTGGTTATTCTGGATTTCTCCGAAGACGCCAAGGTCTTCCTGCAAGGCCAGCACGTCGAAGTGGCTAAAGCCATGTTGAGCGTGGGCGTGCAGATGGCAGGTCGCCTTGCCGAAGGCGAGCCGGAGAAAGATGAAGGGCCGCGCGTTCTTCACTGAGTCCTTTGTGACGGCTGCTTCTGTGGTGCGCCATCATTACCCCAATCGAATATTCAAACTCTGTGCATCACCCGTGCGCGCAGCACTGATCAGTTGCTGCTTGGCGCTGGCATTCAGCGGGTTCAACCAGCTCACCACCGTATGGCTGCGGCCCAGGCGCAAGGCTTCGCAGGTTAGCTGCTGGGCACTTTGCGCGCCGCGTGGTTGCAGCAACAGGATACGCTCACGGTTGAGCCCAGCGTCCCGCAGCCAGGCCTGGGTGAGGCTGGCGGGCGGGGCGATCAGTGTCAGCCAGCGGGCGTCCTGATCTTCGCTCAATTCGCGCAGGATAGGTGCCAGCAGGTTCAGGCAGCTCTCAGCCGCACCGCGCAACGACAGTTCACTGAACGCCTCAGGTTCGCCGCCCCAGGGGGCTTCGACCGTTTCCTTGAGGATTGGCGCAAGGGGCTGGGCCATGAAGGCCTCGAACAGCGACAGTTGTGTATGTTGTGGGGTGTGCACGAGCTGCATGATGCCTCCTTTAGCGGCGAATGACGCCGACACTCAAGCCTTCGATCACCAGGTCCTGGTCTTTCAGGTTGACTTCGATCGGGGCAAACTCAGGGTTTTCGGCCAGGAGCCAGACCTTGCTGCCTTCGCGCTTGAAGCGTTTGACCGTGACCTCGTCGCCGATACGGGCCACGACGATCTGGCCATTGCGGGCTTCGCGGGTGGTATGCACGGCCAGCAGGTCGCCGTCGAAGATACCCACGTCCTTCATGCTCATGCCGTGCACACGCAACAGGTAGTCGGCGCGAGGGTGGAAGAAGGTCGGGTTGATGTTGCAGGATTCCTCGACGTGCTGCTGCGCCAGGATCGGCGCACCTGCGGCGACGCGACCGATGATCGGCAATGTCGACTCGTCGGCCTTGGCTTCGAAGCCAGGGATGCGAATACCTCGTGAAGCACCCGGGGTCATCTCGATCGCACCTTTGCGAGCGAGGGCCTTGAGGTGTTCCTCGGCGGCGTTCGGGGACTTGAACCCCAGTTCCAGGGCAATCTCCGCACGGGTAGGCGGGTAACCATTGTCATCAAGGCAGCGCTTGATAAAAGCCAGAATCTCAGCTTGGCGTGGCGTCAGTTTTAGCATGTTGATCGCTCTGTCTTTTTATACAGTGACTGGGATTATATACAGTGAACTGCGCTTGGCAATCATCCTTTTTAATGGCCCCGCTGGACGGTCATCCGTCAGCCGTCCTACAGAGCAGAAGCGGCGCTGCCTACACAGCTGCAAGGATGTGATTAAATAGCGATGAATCAGATGACTGACCAGCCGCAAAGCGGACCCGCAGGCTTGACAAGACACACTCTGAAACGTATGTTTCAAACAAGTGTTTGTCAGGCGGAGTAGCCATGGCCCAGTCGGAAACCGTTGAACGCATTCTCGATGCTGCCGAGCAATTGTTCGCGGAAAAAGGATTTGCTGAAACTTCATTGCGCCTGATCACCAGCAAGGCTGGGGTCAACCTGGCCGCCGTGAACTATCATTTCGGCTCGAAAAAGGCCCTGATCCAGGCGGTGTTCTCACGCTTTCTGGGCCCGTTCTGCACAAGCCTCGACCGTGAGCTGGAACGCCGCCAGGCCAAGGCCGATCACAAGCCCAGCCTGGAAGAGCTGCTGGAAATCCTCGTGGAGCAAGCCTTGGTCGTGCAGCCTCGCAGCGGCAACGACCTGTCGATCTTCATGCGCCTGCTGGGCCTGGCGTTCAGCCAGAGCCAGGGCCACTTGCGCCGCTACCTGGAAGACATGTACGGCAAGGTGTTCCGCCGCTATATGCTGTTGGTCAACGAAGCGGCCCCGCGTATTCCACCTATCGAGCTGTTCTGGCGTGTGCATTTCATGCTCGGTGCCGCAGCTTTCAGCATGTCGGGTATCAAGGCGCTGCGGGCAATTGCCGAGACCGATTTCGGTGTGAACACGTCCATCGAGCAAGTCATGCGCCTGATGGTGCCGTTCCTTGCCGCTGGCATGCGCGCCGAAACCGGCGTCAGCGACCCGGCCATGGCCGCCGCCCAGTTGCGCCCACGCAGCAAAACCGTACCGGTCGCCGCCAAGGTTTGATCGCTGCGGGTGGGCGCGGCCGCTTGCATCCGCTAAGCTAGCCGCCATGCCGATTTCAGCTATTTATTCGCAACCCGTCGTCCTTGCCGTGCCTGGCAAGGACGACGGGTTGTGTGCGTTATTTAAGGAAGGTTTATGACTGCTGCCCTGCAAGGTTCTTTGATGGTCGACGTCGCCGGTACCTGGCTCACGGCCGAGGATCGTCATCTGTTGCGCCAACCGGAAGTGGGCGGCCTGATTATTTTTGCGCGCAATATCGAGCACCCGCGCCAGGTTCGCGAGTTGAGCGCCGCGATTCGTGCAGTGCGCCCGGACTTGCTGTTGGCCGTGGACCAGGAGGGCGGTCGCGTGCAGCGTCTGCGCCAAGGCTTCGTGCGCCTGCCGGCCATGCGTGCGCTGGCGGATAACCCCAACGCTGAATACCTGGCCGAACAGTGCGGCTGGATCATGGCCACCGAGGTGCTGGCGGTGGGCCTGGACCTGAGTTTTGCCCCCGTGCTGGACCTCGACTACCAGCGCAGCGCCGTGGTCGGTACCCGTGCTTTCGAAGGCGACCCAGAGCGCGCTGCCGTGCTCGCGGGTGCCTTTATCCGTGGCATGAACAGCGCCGGCATGGCCGCCACCGGCAAGCACTTCCCTGGCCATGGTTGGGCCGAGGCCGATTCCCACGTCGCCATTCCCAATGATGAACGCAGCCTGGAGCAGATTCGCGCCAACGACCTGGTGCCTTTCGCACGCCTGAGCAAGCAATTGGCCGCCGTGATGCCGGCGCACGTCATCTACCCGCAGGTCGATGCCCAGCCTGCTGGTTTTTCGCGCCGCTGGTTGCAGGACATCCTGCGCGGTGAGTTGCAGTTTGACGGGGTAATCTTCAGCGATGACCTGTCCATGGCCGGCGCCCATGTGGTCGGCGATGCGGCCAGCCGTATCGAAGCGGCGCTGACCGCCGGTTGTGACATGGGCTTGGTGTGCAATGACCGTGCGGCGGCCGAGCTGGCGCTCAGTGCAGCACAGCGGATGAAGGTCACGCCGTCGGCGCGGATTGCGCGTATGCGTGGGCAGGCGGTTGCCTCGACGGACTATAAGCAGGACCCGCGTTGGCTGACAGCGCTTACTGCGTTGCGCGATGCGCAGTTGATCGACTGAAAACCGAAGCGCGGCCATCGCAGGCAAGCCAGCTCCCACATTTTGATTTGTGAATACAGTCAGGTGTGGGAGCGGGCTTGCTCGCGAAGGCGGCCGAACAGTCAGCGCTTTTCTTGCTTATTGGGCAACGGCGCAAACAACGCTTCAATCTCCTCATTGCCCAACTGCCAATCCCCCGTGGTTCGCCCATCCAGCACGCCCGCAGCCAGATCGGACTTCTCCTTCTGCAAGTGCTGGATTTTCTCCTCCACCGTGCCCCGGGCAATCATCTTGTACACGAACACCGGCTTTTCCTGGCCGATGCGGTACGCACGGTCGGTGGCCTGGTTTTCCGTAGCCGGGTTCCACCAAGGGTCATAGTGGATAACCGTGTCGGCTTCGGTCAGGTTCAAGCCCACGCCGCCAGCCTTCAGGCTGATCAAAAAGATCTGCAGCTTGCCGCTCTGAAAATCCTTCACCGGTGTACGTCGATCCCGGGTCTGGCCGGTCAGCAGGGCGTAGGCAATGCCGCGCTTTTTCAGTTCGGCCTCGATCAGGCTCAGCATCGAGGTAAACTGTGAGAACAGCAGGATCCGGCGGCCTTCTGCAAACAGCTCGTCGAGCATGTCCATCAGGCTGTCGAGCTTGCCCGAGCTGCTACCACGGGCGGGCAGGGTGGCGTCGTTGACAAGGCGCAAGTCGCAGCACACCTGGCGCAGTTTGAGCAGGGCTTCGAGGATGATGATCTGGCTGCGAGCCACGCCCTTGCGGGTGATCTCGTCGCGGACCTTTTTATCCATGGCCAGGCGCATGGTTTCGTACACGTCGCGCTGGGCCTCGTTGAGGTCGACCCAGTGGATGATTTCGGTCTTGGGTGGCAGTTCGGTTGCCACTTGTTCCTTGGTGCGGCGGAGCAGGAAGGGTTTGATCCGACCGTTGAGGTGCTGCAATCGCACCTCGCTGGCACGTTTTTCAATCGGCACGCGGTAATCACGGTTGAAGCTCTTCACGTCGCCCAGCCAGCCCGGCAGCAGGAAGTGGAACAGCGACCACAGTTCGCCCAAGTGGTTTTCCAAAGGCGTGCCGCTCAGGCACAGGCGCTGGCGTGCATTCAGCTCGCGTGCGGCCTGGGCCGCCTTGCTGGACGGGTTCTTGATGTACTGCGCTTCATCCAGGATCAAGACGTGCAAGGGCAGGGCGGCGAGCTGTTCAATGTCCTTGGGCAGCAGGGCGTAGGTGGTCAGCAGCAGGTCGTAGTCATTCAGGTTGGCGAAATGTTTCTTACGCCCCGCGCCATAAAGTGCCTGCACTCTCAACTGCGGGGTGAAGTGCGCGGCTTCATCGAGCCAGTTCGGGATCAGGCTGGTAGGCATCACGACCATGCACGGCCGATCAAGGCGCCCTGCGTTTTTTTCGGTGAGGATGTGCGCCAGGGTCTGCAAGGTTTTGCCCAGGCCCATGTCATCCGCAAGTATCCCACCCACCTCCAGTTGGCGCAGCGACTGCATCCAGCTCAGACCTTCCAGCTGGTAGGGGCGCAAGGTCGCATTCAGGCCTTCGGGCGCCACGCAGGTGAAATCCTTGATATCGCGCAGGCGCTGGGCGAAGTTGCGGATCTTCTCGCCGCCTTCCCATTGCAGTGGCAGGTCTTCCAGCGGGTTGAGGCGTATGGCGTCGGCCTTGGCCAGGCGCAGCGCGGTGGTGCCGGCTTCCTGCAGGTAAAACTCGCCGAGGGTCGCCAGCACCGGCTTCAAGCGGCCGTAGGGCAGCGCCACTTGCAGCGGGCCGTGGCCGTTGGGCAGGCCGGGGATGTTCACCAGGATCAGCTCTTCATCGCGGCGCCGCGCCAGTTTCTCCGGGTTGAGGATCTCGGTGTGGGAGCGCATCAGGTTCAGCAGGATCGGCAGCAGGCTCAAACGTTCGCCGTTGACGATGATGCCCAGCTCCAGGTCGAACCAATCGCGTTCCGGCCCTTCATCGACCGTGGCATACCAGTCATCGACGGGGCTGAGATCAAAGCCGAAGTCTTCATCGATCTGCAGCTCCCAGCCCTCGGCACGCAAAGTGGGCGACACATTGAGGGTGAAGTTCAGCCAGGCACTGTCATTGACCATTTCGAAGAGCTCGCCGGCGCTTTCCGGCAGGGCCTTGCTCTGGCGCGTGGCGATCTTGAAGCCAAGCAGGCGCAGGTGTTCGCGATAGGCCTGTTCTTGCTCGGGATGGCGCTTGATCCGCAGGCTCTGCGTCTCTTGGCGCACAATGATGTCAGCATTTTTTTGCCCGCTGACATAGTTGCCCAGGTAGTTGAACGACAACGCCGCACGGTGCTGGATATAGCGCTGCATCTTGCCGTTGCGCGGTTCGAACGCGCTGAACTCCACGCTGGCCAGCCACAGGCGTGGCACCGGTTGCACATCGTCCATCACCACTTGCGGCAGGACCACGCGGTTTTCGAGCACCGCCTGGAGCTTCTCCAGCAGCTGCGCATCCTGAGCCGCTGCCGGGTAGGCCAGGGTTTCCTGGACCTTGAGCAGCACCGCCGCGATGTGTTTGCAGTTGGTGTGCACCGGGCACGTGCAGCGGCTGTCCACCAAGATCAGCAGGCCCTTGGCTGATTCGCGCAGTGAGATGGTTTGGCGGTAAACATTACCGCCCGAGCCTTCGCAACTGGCGGTGATGGTGCTGTCGCCGCACTCGACGATGCGCACGCGGTTCTCCAGGGCGTAGCGTCGCCCGCGCTCGAGGCTTTGCTCTTTGAAGCGATTGGCCCACGAAGGGGCCAGGGGTTTGGTCAACGACGACGTCAGGGGCATGGCGCGCAATCAGTCCTGAAGGTCGGGCGGTGGCGCGCTGGGTGGCTTGGCGGTCAGCGAGGTGATCTTGATCAGCAGCGCCAGGTGGCCGCCGTCCAGGTAGTTGAGCTGGTTGTTCTTGGTGCGCACGTCTTTCTGGCTCAAGTGTTCGCTGGCGATCACGCTGCCGTTGCCGTCGAACTGGTTGATCCAGAAATCCGCGTCGATATCGGTAAAGCGCCCCAGTTGCAGGCTCAACACCCCTTCGATAGGGAACTGGCCGAATTGCTCCTGGCCGTCGGTGATCGCCACCTTCACCGCTTGCTCGCCCAGGTTCTGCTCCCAGGCCTTGTGGGCGAGCACCGTGTAGTTGGCGTCGGCGCGCAGCTTGTCGACGATATTGCCCAGGCGCGGCGGGCTCATCCGCTCACCCAGGCGCGGCGCGCCCGCATCCCAGTTTTCCGGGGCGGCGCGGCTGTTGATCACTGGTTCTGCATTCTGGCGCACCAGGATCATTTCCACCTGATACAGGCTGTCGGCAAAGGCCGAAGGTGCGAGTACCACCAACAACAGGCTCAAAATGCGGAACACGCGCATGGGGGCGTCCTTAAACGGATTTCGGAATGAGGCGTTCAAACAGCGCCTCCAAAGTGTTGAAGCGTTCTTCGGCGCGTTCCATCGGCACCATGAACTTGAACAGCGTAGCCCCTTCGAACTTGTAGCGGTTGGGCTGGCCCTGGATCAGCTTGATCAGCACCAACGGGTCAACCGGCGTCTGCGCTTCGAATTCGATACGCCCGCCTTGCGGCCCGGCGTCGACTTTCTTGATGCCCAACTGCTCGGCCTGCAACTTGAGCAGGGTCAGGCGCACCAGGTTCTTGGTCGGTTCAGGCAGCAGGCCGAAACGGTCGATCATCTCTACCTGCAAGTCCTTGAGGCCTTCTTCGTCGGCCGCCGAGGCAATGCGCTTGTACAGGATCAACCGTGCATGCACATCCGGCAGGTAGTCTTCGGGAATCAACGCCGGCAAGCGCAGGTTGATCTCCGGGCCGCCGCCCAAGGGTTGGTCGAGGTTCGGTTGTTCGCCTTTGCGGATGGCTTTTACCGCGCGTTCGAGCATCTCCATATACAGCGTGAAACCCACCGCCTGGATCTGCCCGCTCTGGCCGTCGCCGAGCAATTCACCGGCACCCCGGATTTCCAGGTCATTGGTGGCCAATACAAAGCCGGCCCCGAGGTCCTGGGTATTGGCGATCGCTTCCAGGCGTTTTTCCGCATCGGAAGTGATCTGCTGGCGCGGCGGTGTCAGCAGGTAGGCATAGGCCTGGTGGTGACTGCGCCCGACGCGACCGCGCAATTGGTGCAGCTGCGCCAGGCCGAACTTGTCGGCACGCTCGATGATGATGGTGTTGGCGCTCGGCACGTCGATGCCGGTCTCGATGATGGTCGAGGCGATCAGCACGTTGAAGCGCTTGTGGTAGAAGTCGCTCATCACCTGTTCGAGTTCGCGCTCGCGCATCTGCCCGTGGCCGATGGCGATACGGGCCTCAGGTACCAGTTCGGCGAGGTCGGCGGCGCATTTCTCGATGGTTTTCACATCGTTGTGCAGGTAATACACCTGGCCGCCGCGCAGCAGTTCGCGCAGCAGGGCTTCCTTGACCGTGCTCTTGTTCTGCTCCATCACAAAGGTGCGCACCGACAAACGACGCGCCGGTGGCGTGGCGATGATCGACAGGTCGCGCATGCCCGACACCGCCATGTTCAGCGTGCGCGGAATTGGCGTGGCGGTGAGGGTGAGGATGTCGACTTCACTGCGCAGGGCCTTGAGCTGTTCTTTCTGGCGCACGCCAAAGCGGTGTTCTTCGTCGATGATCACCAGGCCCAGGTTCTTGATCTTCACATCGTCCGACAGCAGCTTGTGAGTACCGATGACGATGTCGATCTTGCCCTCGGCCAGGTCGGCAACGGCGGCGTTCACTTCCTTGGCGGACTTGAAGCGGCTCATCACCTCCACGGTCACGGGCCAGTCGGCAAAGCGGTCGCGGAAACTGTTGTAGTGCTGCTGGGCGAGCAGGGTGGTCGGCACCAGGATCGCCACCTGGCGACCGCCGTGTACCGCAATAAAGGCTGCACGCATGGCCACTTCGGTCTTGCCGAAGCCCACGTCGCCGCACACCAGGCGGTCCATCGGCTTGGGCGCGAGCATGTCGGCGCGCACCGCTTCGATGGTGGTTTGCTGGTCCGGGGTTTCTTCGAACGCGAAGCCAGCGCTGAAGGTGGCGTAATCGGCTTTGGGGTCAGCGAAGGCATAACCTTCGCGGGCAGCACGGCGGGCATAGATGTCGAGCAGTTCGGCGGCCACGTCGCGCACCTGTTCGGCGGCCTTGCGCTTGGCTTTCTGCCAGGTCTCGGAGCCCAATCGATGCAACGGCGCCAAGGCGTCGTCGCTGCCGGTGTAGCGGGCGATCAGGTGCAGGTTGGCCACCGGCACGTAGAGCTTGGCGCCCTCGGCGTATTCCAGGGTGAGGAATTCGGCGGCCTGGTTGTCGATCTCCAGGGTCTGCAGGCCCAGGTAGCGGCCCACGCCATGGTCGATATGCACCACCGGCGCGCCTTCGCGCAGCTCGGTGAGGTTCTTGATCACCGCGTCGTTGTTGGCATCGGCGCGTTTTTCCCGGCGACGGCGTTGCATCACGCGCTGGCCGAACAGCGGGCTTTCGGCGATCAAGGCCAGCGCCGGGTCATCCAACCGCAGCCCTTCGTCCAGCGGCGCGATGGTGATCGCCAGGCGCTCTTTGCTGGCGACAAAGTCAGGCCAGCTGTCGACGGTTTTCGGCCGCAACTTCAGGCGTTCCAACAGCTCTAGCAGCACTTCGCGACGCCCGGCGGATTCGGCGGTAAACAGCACGCGGCCCGGGAAGTCGCCGAGGAAGTTCGACAGCGCCTCCAGCGGTTGCGTGGCTTTGGCCTGGATCGCCAAATCGGGCAACGCGCTCGCCGGGAAACGCTCCCGGCCACTGCCGGCGTCCACGTCCTGCTGGCTGGCTACTACACGCGGCCAGTTTTTCAGGCGCGCGAAGCAGTCTTCAACTGGCAGGAACAGTTCAGCGGGCGGCAATAAAGGCCGGGATGGATCGACGCGACGTTCTTCGTAGCGGTTGCGCACATCGTTCCAGAAGTTTTCCGCCGCCTGTTCGATACCCGGCAGCGAGAACACCTGGGTGTCCTGGGGCAGGTAGTCGAAGAGGGTAGAGGTCTCGTCGAAGAACAACGGCAGGTAGTACTCGATACCGGCAGGTGTAATCCCGCTGCTCAAGTCCTGGAAGATCGGGCAGCGACGGAAATCCACATCGAAGCGCTCACGAAAGCGCGCCTTGAAGCGTGTTACCGCGTCTTTTTGCAGCGGAAACTCCCGCGCCGGCAGCAGCTTGATCGAGTCGACCTTGTCGATAGAACGCTGGTTCTCCGGGTCGAAGGTGCGCAGCGTCTCGATTTCGTCATCGAACAGGTCGATGCGGTACGGCAGCTTGCTGCCCATCGGGAACAGGTCGATCAAGGCGCCGCGCACCGCAAACTCACCGTGCTCGTACACCGTGTCGACGCAGCGGTAGCCGCTGGCTTCCAGGCGCGTGCGCATCTGCTCGACGTCGAGCTTCTGGCCCACGTCCAGCACCAGGCTGCTGCCGAGCAGGAACTTGGTCGGCGCCAGGCGGTGCAGGGCGGTGGTGATCGGCACCACCAGCACGCCGTGGGCCAGTTCCGGCAAGCGGTACAGGCTGGCGATGCGCTGGGAGATGATGTCCTGGTGCGGCGAGAACAGGTCGTAGGGCAGGGTTTCCCAGTCGGGAAAATGCAGCACCGGCAAATCCGGGGCGAAGAAGCTCAGCTCCTGCTCCAACCGTTCGGCACTTTGGCTGTCGGCGGTGAGCAGCAGGGTAAAGCGCTTGGCTGCGCTGGCAGCCTCGGCAATGGCCAGGCTCAGGGCGGCACCGGGCAGGTTGCCCCAGTGCTGTTTACCTGCCGCGGCAGGGAGTAGCGGTAGACGCAGAACGGGCACGGAAGGTTGAGCTCCAAGCGTTGCGACAAAGTCGGTAATTGTAACGGCCCCAGGTGCCGCCTGTCAGTTGCTGACTGTGCCTATTACGGTTTGCAGGAAATGTAGTGGCTAAGACAAACAATGGCGGGTTTTGACTCAATATGTAGTGCCAAAATGCGCGAATGTTTAGGAGGGTTACGGACAAGTCGGCCTGGTCGCCAAACTAGTGGCCTTCTGGAACCCGCGTGTTTCCTGGGCTGTAGCGCGGTGGTATTTTTTTGCAAGGGCTTTTTGTTGCCCTTCGCGCATTGCTCAACGCTCAGTCGGGCGACATAATGTAGCCCCTTTTTTCTGCCCCTACATGTGGAAGGTTCCCGTGACTCAGAAGCCCGACCAGTGTCTTGGTGAATGGATCGACCGTGAAGCACTCGCTGAAGCGATGATTCCGCTTATCGGTCAGCTGTACCGCAATAACAATGTGGTGAGCTCGATCTATGGCCGCAGCCTGATCAACCAGTCTGTCATCGCGATTCTCAAAGCTCACCGCTTTGCGCGCCATCGCTCCGCCGACGACAGCGAACTCTCCGTCCACGAAACATTCCCGCTGCTCAAAGCCATGAGCGAGCTCAAGCTCGGCGCGGCTTCGGTAGACCTGGGCAAGTTGGCCTACAAATTCCGCAAAGAAGGCGCTGGCCGCACCGCCGAGCAGTTCGTGCGTGAAGAAATGGCCGATGTGGTTGGCCAGCAAAACGCTGCCGCCCGTAAAGGCACCGACGTGGTGCTGTACGGCTTTGGCCGTATCGGCCGCCTGCTGGCGCGCATCCTGATCGAGAAAACCGGTGGCGGCGACGGCCTGCGCCTGCGTGCCATCGTGGTGCGCAAAGGCGCCGAGAACGACCTGACCAAGCGCGCCAGCCTGCTGCGTCGCGACTCGGTACACGGCTCGTTCAACGGCACCATCACCATTGACGAAGAAAACAACACCATCACCGCCAACGGTAACCTGATCCAGGTGATCTACGCGAAGAACCCTACCGAGGTGGATTACACCCAGTACGGCATCCAGAACGCCCTGCTGGTGGACAACACCGGCGTATGGCGTGATGCCGAGGGCCTGGGCCAGCACCTGGCTTGCCCGGGTGTTGACCGCGTTGTGCTGACCGCGCCTGGCAAAGGCAAGCTCAAGAACATCGTGCACGGCATCAACCACGCTGAAATCACCGCTGACGACAAGATCGTGTCCGCCGCGTCCTGCACCACCAACGCCATCGTGCCGGTGCTCAAGGCGGTGAATGACAAGTTCGGCATCGTTAACGGCCACGTTGAAACCGTTCACTCGTACACCAACGACCAGAACCTGATCGACAACTTCCACAAGGGCGATCGCCGTGGCCGTAGCGCCGCGTTGAACATGGTAATCACCGAGACCGGTGCTGCCACCGCTGCTGCCAAGGCCCTGCCTGAACTGGCCGGCAAGCTGACCGGTAACGCCATCCGTGTACCGACGCCGAACGTGTCGATGGCCATTCTCAACCTCAACCTTGAGAAAGCCGCCACCCGTGAAGAGATGAACGAGTACCTGCGCTACATGGCGCTGCACTCCGACCTGCACAAGCAGATCGACTTCGTCAATTCCCAGGAAGTGGTCTCCACCGACTTCGTGGGCTCGCGCCACGCCGGTGTGGTGGACGCCGAAGCGACCATCACCCAGGACAACCGTGTTGTGCTGTACGTGTGGTACGACAACGAGTTCGGCTACAGCTGCCAGGTGGTTCGCGTGATGGAAGACATGGCTGGGGTCAACCCGCCTGCGTTTCCGCGCTAAGCCTCTGCGCTGAATGAAAAAGCCCCGACTGGTTCGGGGCTTTTTTATGCCTGTGGGTTTTGTGGTGTCTGGGAGGGCCTTATCGCAGGCAAGCCAGCTCCCACAGTTGAACTGCATTTACCTGTGGGAGCTGGCTTGCCTGCGATCACGATGGAACCGTCAACGCCGCCATCACTTGAGTAGCGTGTTGCTTAAACTGTCCGACAGCCCTTTGGGCGCCAGCCAGATACCCAGGTAGGCCTTCGCTAACTCAGCATCTGGGCTGCTGAACACCACCTGCCCATTAATTTCCAGATTCAACCCGCGCCCCGGACGAAAATCCAGGGCATAGCCATCACCGCTGCGAATATCCCGAAAGCGCGCGTGCAGCTTGGCTATCTCTGGGTTCAACCCGGCATTGGCTTGCTGGCGCTCCAAGGTGACGGTGGCCGCCTTGATCACATCATCGCGATCAATGTCGCGAAAGTAATACAGCGCCAGGCGCACAGCCTTCTGCTGGTCCCAAGCCTGCTTTGCCGGCAGGTCAGCGGGTGCATACAGCGCCGCGGCATACACATCCGCCCAGAGATAGTTGAACACCGCCTGGTTTTTCAGGGCCAGCCCCGCAACCTTTGCGGGGAAGCTTGCCTGCTTGAGCCGCTGTGCATCGTTGGCGTGCGCCATGAGCGACACCATCAGCATCAAACAGAAAAATAGTTGTCGCATAATGGCTCATCCTGAATTCGACGCTGGTTTGCGTCCTGTAGTATGGCAACACTGGCCTACGACGCGACCAAGGGTTAATGTTCGCGGCGCTCGGCCTTCTATAGACTGTGCCCCGGTTCACACACTTGAGCCAAATTGTCCTTCATGCACGCTGGCCGCGGCATGATTTAGCCCGGCGTCCAACCGTACGCCTGGCCTGTTCTGAGGAGTACGCATGGCTGTCTACAACTACGACGTGGTGGTACTGGGTTCCGGCCCAGCTGGAGAAGGTGCGGCGATGAACGCTGCCAAAGCAGGGCGCAAGGTGGCGATGGTCGATAGCCGTCGCCAGGTCGGCGGTAACTGCACCCACCTGGGTACCATCCCGTCCAAGGCATTGCGTCACTCGGTACGGCAGATCATGCAGTTCAATACCAATCCGATGTTTCGGGCCATTGGTGAGCCGCGCTGGTTCTCCTTCCCGGACGTACTGAAAAGCGCTGAAAAAGTCATCTCCAAGCAAGTCGCCTCGCGTACCGGCTACTACGCCCGTAACCGCGTCGACCTGTTCTTCGGCACCGGCAGTTTTGCCGATGAGCAAACCGTCGAAGTGGTCTGCGCCAATGGCGTGGTCGAGAAACTGGTGGCCAAGCACATCATCATCGCCACCGGTTCGCGCCCGTATCGCCCGGCGGACATCGATTTCCACCACCCGCGTATCTACGATAGCGACACCATCCTGAGCCTGGGCCATACCCCGCGCAAACTGATCATCTACGGCGCCGGCGTGATCGGCTGTGAATACGCCTCGATCTTCAGTGGCCTGGGTGTACTGGTCGAGCTGGTGGACAACCGCGACCAGTTGCTCAGCTTCCTCGACTCGGAAATCTCCCAGGCGTTGAGCTACCACTTCAGCAACAACAACATCACCGTGCGCCATAACGAAGAGTACGAGCGGGTCGAAGGCCTGGACAACGGGGTGATCCTGCACCTCAAGTCCGGCAAGAAGATCAAGGCCGACGCCTTGCTGTGGTGCAACGGCCGTACCGGCAACACCGACAAGCTGGGCATGGAAAACATCGGGGTCAAGGTCAACAGCCGTGGCCAGATCGAAGTGGATGAGAACTACCGCACCTGCGTGCCGAACATCTACGGCGCCGGTGACGTGATCGGCTGGCCAAGCCTGGCCAGTGCCGCCCATGACCAGGGCCGCTCGGCCGCTGGCAGCATTGTCGACAACGGCAGCTGGCGCTACGTGAACGACGTGCCGACCGGGATCTACACGATTCCCGAGATCAGCTCGATCGGCAAGAATGAGCACGAACTGACCAAGGCCAAGGTGCCTTACGAAGTGGGCAAGGCGTTCTTCAAGAGCATGGCGCGTGCGCAGATTGCCGGTGAGCCGCAAGGCATGCTGAAAATCCTGTTCCACCGCGAAACCCTGGAAGTACTCGGCGTGCATTGCTTCGGCTACCAGGCCTCGGAGATCGTGCACATCGGCCAGGCGATCATGAACCAGCCAGGTGAGCAAAATACCCTCAAGTATTTCGTCAACACCACCTTCAACTACCCGACCATGGCCGAAGCCTATCGGGTAGCGGCCTACGACGGCCTCAACCGGCTTTTTTGAGCGGCTCCGGCCGGTGGCCTGAGCCGGCCGGGGAGACCGATTTCAGTAATTCTCGAGGGTGGCAGTGGCCAAACCGGGAAAGTCTGTAATCAGGCTATCTACGCCGAAGTCGGCGAGCCTGCGCATCAGCGCAGGTTCGTTGACTGTCCACACGGACACATGCAAGCCCTGGCGCTGGGCTTTTTCCAGCCGCTCGGGGGTGCACAGCGTCCAGTTCAATGCCAAATACTCACAGCCGTAGTTCTGCGCGACCTTCAGCGGGTCGAGCCAGGCGTATTCAGCGACCAGGCCGCGTGACAGGTCCGGGGTGAGTTCTACCGCGGCTTTCAACACCTCCCGCGAGCTTGAGGTCACTGTGACCTTGTCCATCAGGCCGAAGCGCACGGCCATTTCACGGATGGCCAGCACAGTGGTGGCGGCACGGGTACGCGAGGCGCTTTTGACTTCCAGTTGCCAGTGATCGAAGTCGCACTGTTCGAACAGCTCCTCCAGACGTGGAATCGGGCAGGGGCTTACCCAGCCTGGGCCGCCTTTGCGTGCGTCCATCTTCACCAGGTCAGCCGCCGAGTACTCGACGACCTTGCCGCGCCGGTCGGTGGTGCGCTTGAGGGTCGGGTCGTGGATGACCATCAACTCGCCGTCCATGGACAGGTGCAAGTCCAGCTCGCAGCGGCGTACGCCGTGCTTGAGGCATTCCTGAAAGCTGGTCAGGGTGTTTTCCGGTGCTTCGCCTTTGGCACCGCGGTGGCCGTAAATCAGGGTCACAGTTGCTCCTTTGCGCCAGGATGGCTGGCGTCGTGAATACGCATTCAGAGGTCTTCGCTTTGTTCTCGCGCCAGACGGCGTTCCTGGGCCTGTTTCTGCAGGATATAGCGCGCCAGCAGTTGGCGTTGGGCATCGGTCATGGACTCGAACTCCGTACCCACGTCAAAGCCGTCGCCCTTGGGGTCGCAATGGGTCACCCGCGCGCGCAGCAACAGGCCGAGCGCCTGGGGCATCAGCACCAGCTTGACCGCCAGGTGAGTGTCGGCGGGCAGCGGTGTCGGGTGCTGGAAGTCGATGCCGCCTTCGGAGAGGATCACCGGTTGCGGCGCGCCCACCTCCTTCAGCAAACCGCGAGCCATGACCTGGCTGAGCAGATCCAGGCGTTTGTTCTGCACTTTGAGGAAGGCCGCCAGGCTGCGGTCTTTCTCGCTGATCTGGCGCAGCAGGTGCTGGGCTTCGAATTCGCTCAAGTGCAGCTCGCTGAGCAGATTGAACAGCGGTGAATCATCCAGCAACACTTCCTTGCTCGCCGCGTCGGGGCCAGACAGGGGTTTGATTTGAAGTGCGATCATGTCATCGATACGGTAGTATTCGCGGCGCTCTTCTTCATCTAATGTCGACATGGCGAACCCCAGGTAACGGTAATGGTCTGAGTGTAAAGCTGCTGACCAGACCCCGCCACCGGGACGTCTTCTTTTCCTCCGAACAAGCCCCGACATGTTCAGACCTCTCTTCGTATTTATCGGCACGCGTTATACCCGTGCAAAGCGTCGCAATCATTTTGTGTCGTTCATTTCCTTGACCTCGATGATCGGTCTCGCCCTGGGCGTGGTCGTGATGATCGTGGTGCTGTCGGTGATGAACGGCTTCGATCATGAGATGCGCACCCGCGTGCTGGGCATGGTGCCCCACGCGACCATCGAGGGCGATGCGCCCATCAACGACTGGCAAAGCCTGGCCGCCAAGGTCCAGCAGAACCCCAAGGTGGTGGCGGTCGCGCCGTTTACCCAGATGCAGGGGTTGCTGACCAACGACGGCAAAGTGCAGAAGATCCTGCTCAACGGCATCGACCCGGCCCAGGAGCGCAACGTCTCGATCATCGACAAGTTCATGCTGCAAGGTAAGCTCGACGCGCTGGCGCCGGGCAGCTTTGGCATCGTCATCGGTGACAAGGCCGCGGCCAAGCTGGGCGTGGGGGTTGGCGACAAGCTGACCTTCGTCGCCCCGGAAGTCACCGTGACCCCGGCCGGCATGTTCCCGCGCATGAAGCGCTTTACCGTGGTGGGCACCTTCCACGTCGGTGCTGGCGAGATCGACGGTTACATCGGCCTGACCAACCTCACCGACCTGGCCCGCCTGCATCGCTGGCAGCCTGACCAGGTGCAGGGCCTGCGCCTGAAATTCAACGACCTGTTCGATGCGCCGCGCGGTGCCTGGGAAATTGCCCAGCACCTGGGGGAGACCGAGTACTACGCCCGCGACTGGACCCGCACCCACGGCAACCTGTACCAGGCCATCCGCATGGAAAAAGCCATGATCGGCCTGTTGTTGTTGCTGATCGTCGCCGTGGCGGCTTTCAACATCATCTCCACGCTGGTGATGGTGGTGAACGACAAGAAGGGCGACATCGCCATTCTGCGTACGTTGGGCGCCACGCCGGGGCAGATCATGGCGATCTTCATGGTGCAGGGCACCGTCATCGGCGTAGTCGGCACCTTGATCGGCACGGCGGTGGGCATTCTGGCCGCGCTGAACGTCAGCGCCGCCATTGCCCTGCTTGAAAAAGTGATCGGCCACAAGTTTCTCAACGCCGACGTCTACTTCATCGATTACTTGCCGTCCCAGGTGCAAACCCAGGACGTGCTGATGGTGGGCGGCGCTGCGTTGGTCCTGAGCTTCCTTGCCACCCTGTATCCAGCCTGGCGCGCGGCACGTACCCAGCCAGCACAGGCATTACGTTATGAGTGAATCGGGCATGAGTGAAAAAGCAATCCTGAGCTGCCGCAACCTGGGCAAATCCTACGAGGAAGGCCCGGAGTCGGTGGTGGTGCTGTCCAACCTGCAGCTTGAACTGCACCCTGGCGAGCGCGTGGCGATCGTCGGCAGTTCCGGTTCCGGCAAGAGTACCTTGCTCAACCTGTTGGGCGGCCTCGATACGCCGTCCCAGGGCAGCGTATGGCTGGCTGGCGAAGAACTGTCGGCGTTGAATGAAAAGGCCCGCGGCCAACTGCGTAACCGCTCGTTGGGCTTTGTGTACCAGTTCCACCACTTGCTGCCGGAATTCACCGCCCTGGAAAACGTGTGCATGCCGCTGTTGATCGGCAAGACCGCGATTCCTGAAGCGCGTCAGCGTGCCACGGCCTTGCTCGAACGCGTCGGCCTGGGCCACCGCCTGGAGCACAAGCCAGCGGAGTTGTCCGGTGGTGAGCGCCAGCGCGTGGCGATTGCCCGTGCCCTGGTGAACAACCCGGGCCTGGTGATGCTCGACGAGCCGACCGGCAACCTCGACTCCCACACCGCCCAGGGCATCAAGGACTTGATGCTGGAACTGAGCACCCAGATGCGCACCGCGTTCCTGGTGGTGACCCATGACATGAGCATGGCCCGGCAGATGGACCGCGTACTGCATTTGCAGGAAGGTCATCTGGTCGCTATCTGACCTGTTGCAAGCCCGGTTTTTTGAGGTCGGGCTTTTTCATTTTTCCAACGGTGCCCGCGAATGTTCAGACCGTTATCGATTTTTATCGGCACGCGCTATACCCGCGCCAAGCGCCGCAACCGTTTTGTCTCGTTTATCTCGATGACCTCGATGATCGGCCTCGCCCTGGGCGTATTGGCGATGATCGTAGTGCTTTCGGTAATGAACGGCTTTCAGCGTGAAATGAGCTCGCGCATCCTCGGCATGGTGCCCCACGCCACCATCGTCGGCGTAAAGCCGATTGATGATTGGCAGCCGGTGGCCGCCGCCGCGATGAAGAATCCGCAAGTCACCGCCGCTGTGCCCTTCACCCAGATGGATGGCATGTTTTCCTATAAGGGCGCGATGCAGCCGATCGAGATCAGTGGCGTCGACCCGGCCCAGGAAGGCAAGGTGTCGATCGTGGCCCAGCACATCGTGCGCGGCAAACTCGACGACCTCAAACCCGGCGAGTTCGGTGTGGTGGTCGGTGATATCACTGCGCGGCGTTTTCGCCTGAACGTGGGCGACAAGCTGACCCTGATCGTGCCGGAGCTCAGCAGCGCCCCGGGCGGTATCACCCCGCGGATGCAGCGCCTGAATGTGGTGGGCATCTTCAAGGTCGGCGCCGAACTGGATGGCTCCATGGCCCTGATCCACATGGCCGACGCCGCTGAAATCCAGCATTGGCAGCCCAACCAGGTACAAAGCGTGCGCCTGGCGGTAAAGGACTTGTACGCAGCGCCCAAAGTCTCGGCAGATATCGCCGCCAGCCTGGGCGCGGCTTACAAGCCGGATGACTGGACCCACACCCAGGGCAGCCTGTTCAGCGCGATGAAAATGGAAAAGACCATGATCGGCCTGCTGTTGCTGATGATCGTCGCCGTGGCCGCGTTCAACATCATCGCCACCTTGATCATGGTGGTGAACGACAAAGGCGCGGATATCGCCATCCTGCGTACCATCGGCGCCACACCTCGGCAGATTATGGCGATCTTCATGGTGCAGGGCACCGTGATTGGCGTGGTCGGCACCTTGATCGGCGGCGTGCTGGGGGTGATTGCGGCGCTGAACGTGAGTGAGCTGGTGGGCTGGCTGGAGCGGGTGAGCGGGCAGCATATCTTCAGCTCGGATGTGTACTTTGTCAGTAACCTGCCTTCGGAGCTGCAAGGTGGGGATGTGTTGCTGATCTGCTCGGCGGGGTTTGTGTTGAGCTTCTTGGCGACGATTTACCCGGCGTATCGGGCGGCGAAGATTGAGCCGGCGCACGCCCTCAGGTATTCGTAACCTGCTCGTTCCCACGCTCTGCGTGGGAATGCCTCACCGGACGCTCCGCGTCCGCTGTTAGGACGCAGAGCGTCCCGGAATGCGTTCCCACGCGGAGCGTGGGAACGATCAGCAAAGCGTGGGAACGATCAGCAGTCGCCCTTGGGCAACTCAATCACAAACCTGGTCCAGCCCGCCTGCGACTCACAATAAATCCTCCCGCCATGCGCCCGCACAATCGACTGGGTAATCGCCAACCCCAGGCCCGCATGTTCACTGCTACCTGCACGCCTCGACGGATCGGCTCGGTAGAACCGGTCAAACAGCCGCGGCAATAACGGCGCAGGAATACCTTCCCCGCTGTTCTCAACCGTCAGTGTCACGCCACTCTCGATCCGCACCCGCACTTCGCCGCCCGGTGGGGTAAACCGCAGCGCGTTATCCAGCAGATTCGACAAGGCCCGGCGCAACATACCGCGATCGCCCATCGTCTGGGCGGTGCCTTCGCGCACCAGCGTCACCTGTGCGTCCTCCGCCAGCAGGGTAAAGAACTCCAACAGTGCGTCGACCTCATCGCCCAAATCCAGAGCTTCTCGGCTGGGCATCAGCAAGCCGTGGTCAGCTTTGGCCAGGTACAGCATGTCGTTGACCAGTTGCGCCATCCATTGCAGCTCTTCCAGATTGCTGTGCAGCGCCTCGCGGTAATCCTCCAGCGGGCGCGGTTGGGTGAGGATGACTTGGGTCTGGGTCAGCAGGTTGGACAGCGGTGTGCGCAGTTCGTGGGCGATATCTGCGCTGAAGGCAGACAGGCGCTGGAACGCGTCATCCAGGCGCGCCAGCATGGCGTTGACGGCTTGGGCCAGCTCCGCGAGCTCCACCGGCATTTGTTCTTGGGGTAAGCGTTGCGTGAGGGAGTGGGCGGAGACACTGGCGGCCACTTCGCCCATGCGCCGCAGCGGTCGCAAGCCACTGCGCGCAGCCCAGGCGCCGAGCAGGGCAGTGGCCAGGGCCGAGAGGCCGACGGTCAGCCAGATCAAGCGTTGCATGCGTTGCAGAAAGTGCTGGTGGTGGGTGATGTCGAGGATCAGGGTCAGTTGTGGCGAATCCAGTTGGCTGGGCGTCAAGGGCGCGATGAATACGCGGTAGTCGGTGCCTGCGTATTGCAGGCTGTGCAGGCCGGGTGCTTGGGGCAAGGGAAGGTGTGGCGCGCCGTCCAGCCAACGTTGCCCAGCTCCGGTGATGCGCAAGGCGAGGTCGGGCTGGTGGTCGAGTTCGGCGCGCAGTTGAGGGGTTCGCCGGGCGAGGTCTTCCGGTGAGGCGACACCCTGCAAGGTGCTGCGCAGGGCCACCAGTTTGCTTTCGAGCTGTTGCTGGTCCAGCTCCATGAAATGCGCCTCGCTGGCCCGGTTGAACAACACCCCGGCGATCAACGAGACCACCGCCGTGCAGGCGGCAAACAGCAGCGCGAGGCGGCTGGTCAGGGACAGGCGCTTGATCACGTGAACCGTTCCTCCAACACGTAACCCATGCCGCGCACGGTGTGGATCAGCTTATTGGGGAAATTGTCGTCGACTTTCAGGCGCAGGCGGCGAATGGCGACTTCGATGATGTTGGTGTCGCTGTCGAAATTCATGTCCCACACCTGGGAGGCGATCAGCGTCTTGGGCAGCACTTCGCCCTGGCGGCGTAGCAGCAGCTCCAGCAAGGCGAACTCCTTGGCGGTGAGGTCGATGCGCTGGCCGCTGCGCTCGACGCGCCGGCGGATCAAGTCCAGGCTCAGGTCGGCCAGTTGCAGCGTGGTCTCCTGCGGCGTGCTGCTGCCACGGCGCAACAAGGTGCGCACCCGCGCCAGCAGTTCGGAAAACGCGAAGGGTTTGACCAGGTAATCGTCGGCGCCCAGCTCCAGGCCATGTACTCGGTCTTCTACGGCATCGCGAGCGGTGAGGAATAGCACCGGGATGTCCAGGCCGGCACTGCGCACCGCCTGCAGGATTTGCCAGCCATCGCGGCCGGGCAGCATCACATCGAGGATCAACAAGTCATAGTCGCCCGTTAGCGCCAAGTGCTGGCCACTGGTGCCGTCGGCCACCAGTTCGGTGGTAAAGCCCGCTTCGGCCAGGCCCTGACGCAGGTAATGACCGGTTTTGGGTTGGTCTTCGACGATCAGCAGTTTCATGTAGGGCTCTTGGTCAAGGTGGACGCCGGCCTTTATACCCTGGGCTCCGGGGTATGGGCGCAAGCTGACAAAGTTGTAATCTAGCAGTCAGCTGGCTGGCAGCGAGGCCATCTTAAAGTGTTGCCCACGCTGGATACCTATTTTGGAGAGTGAAAGATGGCGTTGCGTACACCCCAGTTATTGGCGGGCTGCCTGTTGGCGTTGAGTTTCAATGCACTGGCGGATGCGACTCACACCTACGCGTTCGGCCAGCCGGCCCCGGCGGATAAAGCCACGCGCACCGTTGAAGTCACGCTGCGGGACATTGCCTTTGAGCCCAAGTCCCTGGACGTCAAGGCCGGTGAAACCGTGCGCTTCGTGCTGGTCAACAAAGGCCAGTTGCTGCATGAGTTCAACCTGGGTGACGCGGCCATGCATGCCGCCCACCAGAAAGAGATGTTGCAGATGCAAGCCAGTGGCATGCTCACCGCCACCGGCATGGGCAAGATGGATCACAGCGCCATGGGCCACGGCGACATGGGCGGCATGAAGCACGACGATCCCAACAGTGTGTTGGTGGAGCCGGGCAAGACGGCCGAACTGACCTGGACGTTCAAGCAGGCCACAGGCCTTGAGTTCGCCTGCAACCTGCCTGGGCATTACCAGGCGGGCATGGTCGGCAAACTGACCGTTGAGTGAGGCGTTTGTTAAGGGCGGGAGCAAAGGCTGGTAGACTGGCGCGGTTTATTTAGCCAGGTTTCCGCCATGCATCCCGCAGCCGAACATTCGCCGCTGGGCAAGTCCAGTGAATACATCAGCACTTACACGCCTTCGTTGTTGTTCCCGATTCCACGCGCCGCCAAGTGGGCCGAGCTGGGCCTGAGCGCCGAGACCCTGCCGTACAAGGGCGTGGATTTCTGGAACTGCTTCGAACTGTCCTGGCTGTTGCCCTCGGGCAAGCCGGTGGTAGCCATCGGTGAATTCAGCATTCCGGCCGACTCGCCAAACATCATCGAGTCCAAGTCGTTCAAGCTGTACCTCAACTCGCTGAACCAGACCGCGTTTGCCGATACGCAAAGCCTTGAAGCCACCCTGCGCACCGACCTCAGCGCTGCGGCCGGCAAGCCCGTGAACGTGCGCATTCGCAGCCTGGCCGACATCGAGGCCGAAGGCGTGATGGCGTTGCCGGGCGTGTGCATTGACGGCCTGGATATCAACGTCAGCAGCTACGAACACCCGCGCCCGGAACTGCTGCTTTGCGATGATTCGCGCGTGGTGGAGGAGAGCGTGCACAGCCACCTGCTCAAATCCAACTGCCCGGTGACCAGCCAGCCTGACTGGGGCAGTGTGGTGGTGGAATACCGTGGTGCGGCGCTGGATCACGCCAGCCTGCTGGAATATATCGTCAGCTTTCGCCAGCACTCGGACTTTCATGAGCAGTGTGTGGAGCGGATCTTCCTGGACTTGCAGCGCTTGCTCAAGCCGGAGAAGTTGACGGTGTATGCACGCTATGTGCGCCGGGGTGGGTTGGATATCAACCCGTATCGCAGCACTGAGAACACCCAGTTCCTGAACGTGCGCCTGGCGCGTCAGTAAGCCTTCATACAAAAAACTGTGGGAGCTGGCTTGCCTGCGATTGCGATCTTTCAGTCATTCATCAAGTGACTGATACACCGCTATCGCAGGCAAGCCAGCTACCACATTTGGTTTTGTGTTTGGCTTGGGCTCGGGTTAGATGCCGATATTGCCAAGGGTTAGCACGATATTGCGCAACGTCCCGGCAATGCCTGGATGGTCCAGTTCAAAACCTTCCACTGCCCGGTTCACATCGTCAGCGATGCTGGGCGTCTGGGTGGCCGGTTCCATTTCCAACTGGACTTCGAATTTGGCGATCAACTCTTCCAATGCTTGACGTTTCTCGGCGGGCAACTCGGGATGGTTCTCCAGTTGCTCACGCACAATATCGGCCTGCTGTTGTAACTTCTCGCGATCAGGCATGACGTTCTTTCCTTTTATCGATAGGCACTGGCATAGACCGCGGCACGCCGTGAAAGGTCTACGGGCTGAACTGTAGATTAATCCACTGCGGCCAACTGTGCATGATCTCGATCAGGGCTTCTCGCCCTTGAGCTGGCGCAGGCGGATGTCGGCCAGGCAGGTGCCGAGTTCGCCGAGGTGGTCGATCACCGAATGCACACCCAGGCCATAGAGCGCCACCGTGGCCTTGCCGCGCTTGTGTTCGCGTTGCTGCTCGGTCAGCGCCTGCCATTGCTGGGGCGACAGGCCGCAGAGCGAACCGCAGGAGGCCAGGCCGATGGTCCACAAACCGGCATTCAGGCCCGATTGCAGCAGGCGCGGCTCGCCGCTGACCAGTACGCAGCCTTCCAGGCGTTCGATGTTCAACTCCATCAGGGCTTGCCAGCAAGCGTGGGGCGCGGGCCAGCGAATGGAGGAGGGCGAGGCCGCCTTGAGCCAGCCAGGCAGGCCGGCGCAGAGTGGCGTGGTCACGGCGGGAGGCAGTTCGTCCAGCCAGGCGCAGGGCACGCCTTGTTCTTTGAGACTGCGCAGGATTTTCAACGCGCCTGGCGTGGCCTCGGCGTCGGCGCAAGGTGAGTCGGTGCGCGCCAGGGAACCAAAATCCACCAGGCAGCCACTCAGGCCAAATAACACGGCGGTCAATGAGGGGGCGGCGGCGACGGCAATCTCGGCGTGTGGCATCTGAACGTCCCTGAAATAGCTGCCACGCTATCGGGGCGGCATGACAAGGGGATGACACTGTCGATATTTGTAGGAATTTTGTGCATTTTCCCTAAGACGATTCTAGGTAGCTGCCTAAATCGGCACTTCCGTCATATACTGACAGCCTTATTCAGGGCATAGCGCCCATGACAGACCATTCAAGGAGCAAAAGCTATGCGCTGGAGCCAGTACTTCGCTCAGCTATCGGTGTGTGCCACCATCCTGTTGGCGCCTTTCGCTGCCCAAGCGGCCTCGGAAGATGACCCGTGGGAAAGCGTCAACCGCCCCATCTTCACCTTCAACGACACCGTTGACACCTATGCCCTCAAGCCAATCGCCCAGGGCTATCAGTTCGTCACCCCACAATTTGTGCAGGACGGCGTTCACAACTTCTTCCGCAACATCGGTGATGTCGGCAACCTGGCCAACAACGTGCTGCAACTCAAGCCGCACAATGCAGGCGTCGACACCGCCCGCTTGTTGGTCAACACCACATTTGGCGTTCTGGGCTTTATTGACGTCGGCACCAAAATGGGGCTGCAGCGCAGCGATGAAGACTTCGGCCAGACCCTCGGCTACTGGGGCGTGGGCAGCGGCCCGTACGTGATGATCCCGTTGCTGGGCCCAAGCACCTTGCGTGATGCGCCGTCCAAATACGTCGACAGCTACACCCAACCGTACCGCTACATGAACGACATCGGCTGGCGTAACAGCACCTTCGGCCTCAACGTCGTCGACGTGCGCGCCAGCCTGCTCGACAGCGAAAAGCTGATCAGCGGCGACAAGTACACCTTCATTCGTAACGCTTACCTGCAGAACCGCGAGTTCAAGGTCAAGGACGGCAAGGTCGTTGACGACTTTTAAGCTGTGACGTTTTGAAATGAAAAAGGCGACCTTTATAGGGTCGCCTTTTTTGTGCGCGCTGATCATTCCCCACGCTCCGCGTGGGAACGCATCCCGTGACGCTCCGCGTCACCTTTGCGCAGGGGCGGGATGTTGCGTTAGCGCATTTTCAGAATCTTGAGGCCCAGATGCTGGTCATCGCCTACCGCCTTGGTCCACACCACCTCGGTATCCGCTTCAAGACCCCTGAGCGCGGCGTGCTCTGAGTCGATGCGCACGGTCAGCAGGTCACCCACCGTGAACTGGCGAGGTGCCTGCACCTGCATGCCGGAACTGGAGAGGTCCACGCAGGTACCGGCAATCTCCTGCCCGGCATGGATCAAAGACACATCGGCATCTATTCGCATGCGGATGAAATCGCGTTTTTCGGCGTAGTCGCGCTCGTGTTCGCTCACAGCATCCATCCTTACTTTGCGTTGTGGTTGTGAGGGTTCTTATAACTCCCGGTGATTTGCGGTGTAAAGACGCCCGGCGACCATCGGCATGAGCTTGAAACCCCTCACGGATGGGAGTACCGTCTGCGCCTTAGAAGGGCACCTCTGCTTTACCGTTGTGCATGGGCCAAATCCCAATGCTTTGTAGGACAGAGAGGCTAGAAAGCGAATCCAGTACGTGAGCCCGGCCATTGCCGAGCCGCCTACGCCAACCTAATTCTGGCGCCGTTTGCCCACATGCAAAAAACCAGTGCCACGCTGCTGATAATCGATGACGACGAAGTAGTGCGCGCGAGCCTCGCGGCCTACTTGGAAGACAGTGGCTTCAGCGTCCTGCAGGCCAGTAATGGCCAACAGGGTCTCCAGGTATTCGAGCGCGACAAGCCCGACCTTGTGATCTGCGACCTGCGCATGCCCCAGATGGGCGGCCTGGAGCTGATTCGCCAGGTGACCGACCTTGCCCCGCAAACGCCGGTGATTGTCGTGTCCGGTGCCGGTGTCATGAACGACGCCGTCGAAGCCCTGCGCCTGGGCGCTGCCGATTACCTGATCAAGCCCCTGGAAGACCTGGCCGTGCTGGAGCACTCGGTGCGCCGCGCCCTGGACCGTGCACGCCTGCTTTTGGAAAACCAGCGCTACCGCGAAAAGCTCGAGACCGCCAACCGCGAGCTCGAAGCCAGCCTGAACCTGCTGCAGGAAGACCAGAACGCCGGTCGCCAGGTGCAGATGAACATGCTGCCGGTGAGCCCCTGGACGATTGACGAATTCAAGTTTGCCCACCAGATCATCCCGTCGTTGTACCTGTCGGGTGATTTTGTCGACTATTTCCGCGTCGATGAGCGCCGCGTTGCTTTCTACCTGGCCGACGTTTCCGGCCACGGCGCGTCTTCGGCTTTTGTCACCGTGTTGTTGAAGTTCATGACCACACGGCTGTTGTTCGAGTCCAAGCGCAATGGCACCTTGCCGGAGTTCACCCCCTCCGAGGTGCTGGGCCACATCAACCGGGGCCTGATCAGCTGCAAGCTGGGCAAGCACGTGACGATGGTCGGCGGCGTGATCGACGAAGAAACTGGTCTTTTGACCTACAGCATTGGCGGTCACCTGCCGATGCCTGTTTTGTACACTCCTGACAGTGTGCGCTACCTGGAAGGGCGTGGCCTGCCCGTAGGCTTGTTTAACGAAGCCACCTACGAAGACCACATCCTGGAACTGCCGCCGACTTTCAGCCTGACGCTGATGTCCGACGGCATCCTGGACCTTTTGCCAGAGCCTACACTCAAAGAGAAAGAAGCCGCCTTGCCCCAAAAGGTCAAGTCGGCGGGCGGCAGCCTGGATGGCCTGCGGCAGGTTTTTGGATTGGCCACGCTAGGGGAGATGCCGGATGATATCGCCCTATTGGTGTTGAGCAGGAATCTTTGATGAGTACCGGAAGAATCCAATTCGCCGAGCAAGACGGGACCTTCGTCCTGAAATTTGTCGGTGAAGTGCGCCTGACCTTGTGTTCGGCCCTGGATGCGACGATCGAGCGGATCTTCACCGCGCTGAACTTCTCGGCGATCGTGATCGACCTGACCGAAACGCGCAGCATCGATAGCACCACCCTGGGCCTGTTGGCCAAGTTGTCCATTCTGTCGCGGCAGAAGGTCGGCCTGTTGCCGACCGTGGTCACCACCCATGAAGACATCACTCGTCTGTTGCAGTCCATGGGCTTTGACCAGGTGTTCAACATCGTTGATCGCCCCATCCCGTGCCCGGAATGCCTCACCGACCTGCCGTCCCAGGACCAGTCCGAAGAGATCGTACGGGTCAAGGTGCTGGAAGCGCATAAGATCTTGATGGGCCTCAACGAGTCCAACCGCGAAGCCTTCCACGACCTCGTCAACGCACTCGAGCGGCACTAACAGCTTCCCTGCTCAAACACACACAGTCCAATGTGGGAGCTGGCTTGCCTGCGATTGCGCAGGGTCAGTCGATGAAGTGTTGACTGGCCCACCGCTATCGCAGGCAAGCCAGCTCCCACATAGGGCGGCGGTGACACCGACGCACAAAAAAGGGCGGCACCCTCACAGGTACCGCCCTTTTTGCCGCTATCTGCCTTTACAGCTTGGCCGACAACAACGCCTCCAGCTTCTCCTGGTCCCGCGCAAACTGGCGAATGCCCTCTGCCAGCTTCTCAGTCGCCATCGCGTCCTCGTTGGACTCCCAACGGAACTGCGCTTCAGTCATATGCACACGGGCCTCACCGGCATGGCCTGGCGCCAACTTGCGCTCCAGCTTGCCTTCATCCGCCGCCAGCTTCTCCAGCAGGTCCGGGCTGATGGTCAGGCGATCACACCCGGCAAGCTCTTCGATCTGGCTGAGGTTACGGAAGCTCGCACCCATCACCACGGTCTTGTAGCCGTTAGCCTTGTAGTAGTTGTAGATGCGCGTCACCGACTGCACGCCCGGGTCTTCGGAGCCGGTGTAGTCGTTGCCGTTGGCCTTCTTGTACCAATCGTAGATACGGCCCACGAACGGCGAAATCAAAAACACACCCGCTTCAGCACAAGCCACGGCCTGGGCAAACGAGAACAGCAGAGTCAGGTTGGTCTGGATGCCTTCTTTTTCCAGCTTCTCCGCGGCGCGGATGCCTTCCCAGGTGGAGGCGATCTTGATCAGCACGCGGTCACGGCCAACCCCAGCCTTGTCGTACAGGTCGATCAGACGGTGCGCACGCTTGAGAATCGCGGCCTCGTCGAACGACAGACGCGCATCCACCTCAGTGGAAATACGGCCCGGCACGACTTTGAGAATCTCTTGACCCACCGCCACCGCAAAGCGGTCACTGGCCAGGCCCACATCGCCGTTGCAGTCCTGCACACACTCATCCAGCAGCTTGGCATAGCCAGGAATCGACGCAGCCTTGAGCAGCAGGGAAGGGTTGGTGGTCGCGTCTTGCGGCTTGAGCTTGGCGAGCGTAGAGAAATCGCCGGTATCGGCTACGACGGTGGTGAATTGCTTGAGTTGTTCCAGCTTGGAAGTCATGGGCGTGCTCTGTCCTGTGGGTCTGATGACATTACCCGAGCGCTGGCAGGCGCTCAAGGGCGCAAATGCGTTAGGTCGTTTGCGAGGGCAATAACCTGAAAACAGCCGTTTGAATTACCGGCCGTGGTGCTAACTAGGAGGCCAGAATCGCCGACAGGTTCCCCCCAACTGCTCGATGCCCTCCGATCAAACTGTGGGAGCCAACTTGCCTGCATGACGCCAGCCCAGCCACTGAGATTCATCTGACCCCCATCTATCAAACTGTGGGAGCTGGCCTGCCTGCGATGACGCCAGCCCAGCCACTGAGATTCATCTGACCCCCATCAGTCAAACTGTGGGAGCTGGTTTGCCTGCGATGACGCCAGCCCAGCCACTGAGATTCATCTGACCCCTATCAGTCAAACTGTGGGGAGCTGGCTTGCCTGCATGACGCCAGTCC
>NZ_MPOR01000023.1:0-91997 GCF_001896155.1 Pseudomonas sp. FSL W5-0203 | reverse complement strand
CGACGGTAGGCAAGTGGAATCTCTGTAAGAGCAAGCGTCAATGTCCATGGGGACAAGATCTACGTTTGGGCGTCCACAGTATGCAACTTATTCTTATCAATGCTGTACACCTCAACTGCCGGCACCAACGCCTCGATCAGGCTCATCACTCGCTCGCTCATGTCGCCGTACAGCGCGTAGTTGGAGGAGAACGGCACAATGCCGTGCTGCCTGAGCTTGTGCTTGATCTGGAAATACGGCTCGCCCATCTTGATGAACGGCTTCGCGTCGTAACTGCGCGCAATGACACAGCCGTCGTTGTTGCTCAGCACCACGATGGGCACCTTCGCCAGGTCCGGCCGGAACACCCGCTCGCAACTGGCATAAAAGCTGTTGCAGTCGATCAGCGCAAAGGTCGGTTCTTGCTTAGACATGGCTGCGCACTGTGCTGGTGATCACACCCCAGATTGAGAGCTCATCGCCTTCAAGCACATAACGCGCCGGGTATTTGGGGTTCTCTGATAAAAGGATCACCTCCCGGCCGCGCTTACATAGGCGCTTGCAGACGGGTTCATTGTTCAGCAGAGCCACCACCACATGCCCGTGAGCCGGCTCAATGGCACGATCCACCACCGCGAGATCGCCTTCAAAAATACCAATCCCCTGCATGCTTTCCCCGGTGATGGCTACCAGGTACACATGCGGTGCGCGGATATTCAGGACCTCATCCAATGAGATGTGCTGCTCGATATGATCCGCTGCCGGCGAAGGAAAGCCGGCCGGTACCTGGAACGAACACAAAGGCAGCTTCGCGCCTGCCTCAGCGATAGGACCTAGAATGGTGAAGCTCATGATGCGGCCTTTTACAGATACTGTACGAATGTACAGTTAACTTTGTAGCACGCTTGCGGTCAATTTTTCTGTAGGGGATTTCGACAGGCGGAGAGGTGCGTATGTGCGGACGATTCGTGCAGTACGAAGGAATGGCGATCTTCATTGAAGAACTGAGCCCCCAGATAGAGCTGTTCAGCGGTTACGACGCTCAGCCTATTGATCGCTACAACGTTGCCCCGTCGACACGGGTGCAGTTACTGCACGCAGCAGAGGATGGGCTGCATATCGATGCAGTCAAATGGGGATGGGCGCCGTTCTGGGCCAAGGGCAAGCGCCCCGATCCGATCAACGCCCGTGTAGAGACGGTCACCACGGGAAAGTTCTTCAAGCAACTTTGGCCGAATGGCCGAGCCCTGGTGCCAAGTGAAGGGTGGTACGAGTGGGTCAAAGACCCTGACGATCCGAAGAGAAAGCAGCCCTACTTCATTCACCTGAAGAGTCAGAAGCCGATGTTCTTTGGCGCGCTTGCCCAAGTTCATCCTGGCCTGGCTCCGCACGACAGCGATGGGTTCGTGATCATCACCGCCGCCAGTGATCAGGGCATGGTGGACGTTCACGACCGCAAGCCGTTGGTGCTGACACCTGAGCACGCCAGGGAGTGGATTGACCCCAACCTTCCCCCAGCCCTGGCTGAGGAAATAGCAAAGGAATGTTGCCAGCCTGCGGATGACTTTGAGTGGTATGCCGTTGGTAAAGCAGTAGGGAGCGTGAAAAACCAGGGAGCTGATTTACTGCTGCCGGTGTCATCCAAGGATGTTTGACGCTATCAGAACAGCCCCCCTAACGCCGCCGGCTCCCAGTTCATGATCACAAGTTCGCCGCTAACCTCGGCCTTACCCTGCCGCTGATTGGTATTGCAATAGCGGATATCGAGCGTCTCAAAGTGAAAGCCATCAAATACCTGTCGAATGTCCGGGTGATCGTTGATGCTAACCATGACCTTGCCCTTGCAGCGCCGCATAAAGTCGGCCATGCGCTCGTAATTCTCGAAGGGGAAGTCCACACCGTAACCGGCCGTCTGCCAATAAGGCGGATCCATGTAGTGGAAGGTATGGGCACGGTCGTAGCGTTCGGCGCAGTCCAACCAGGGCAGGTTTTCAACGTAGGTGCCAGACAACCGCTGCCACGCTGCAGACAGATTCTCCTCAATCCGCAGCAAGTTGATGGCCGGGCCAGTAGTCGCGGTACCAAACGTCTGACCTGTCACCTTGCCGGCGAAGGCATGGTGTTGCAGGTAGAAAAATCGTGCGGCGCGTTGGATGTCGGTGAGAGTTTCAGGGCGGGTCATCTTCTGCCACTCGAACACCTGGCGGGAACTGAGCGCCCATTTGAACTGGCGCACGAATTCTTCCAGGTGGTTCTGCACGACGCGGTAAAGCGTCACCAGGTCGCCGTTGATGTCGTTGAGGACTTCAACAGGCGCGGCCTGCGGACGCATGAAGTAGAGCGCGGCGCCGCCGGCGAATACTTCAACGTAGCATTCGTGAGGTGGGAAGAGAGGAATAAGGCGGTCGGCCAGGCGGCGTTTGCCGCCCATCCAAGGAATGATGGGTGTGGACATATAAAAGCAAGACCTTTGCTGTATGGATAAACAGTGCTAGGCTCGCTCCGCTTTGTGCACGAAGCAGGAGCCTTGGCTGGACTTGCAGGGATCATCTGCGAGGACGGCGGTGAGATGGATGTTGACGCATCCAAACTCACCGCTCTTTTTTGCTCATTGCATCTGGGAAAGGGCGGGAAGTAATATCAATACGACATCTTTCTATGCAAGGAATGCCGACAATGATTGTTTACACACTCAAAAAGCGAAAAGGCACTGGCGAGTATCATCTCTTTGAAGCGAAACACAACGCGACTAAGGATGCCTGCACACCGAACGTCCAATCCGTCTGTAAAAAGATGAACAACTCAGACTCAATAGAAACCGCGTTCGCCTGCCAATCAGAAGAATACGCTCGTTCAAGTGCCGCCACATATGGACGCTCCGCATGTGGTACATGCATAAGCCACCTATACGCTGACTTCTAATCACCGCCACCCGAAACCTGCTTGGCATAAACCTGACAGGCCCGCAGGGCGATCAATCCTTGGTCGCCGGTATCGGTGATTCCGATAATTCGTTGAGCATGCGCTGGGTCAAGTTGGACTCTTGTGGGGCCATGAACCACGCTGCCGGTGGTGGCGGTGGTTGACACTGAACAGCTGCTGGTGGCATCGGTGGCGGCGAGTACGACTGACAACCGCAGATCAGCAGTAGCCAGGCGATCACGCAGACGAGCCTGCTTGGTTTGCTCATCGGTCAATTCCTTGTAATGGGTTTCGTCTTTGTTCTGCAGACGCTGCTCCAGAGCCAGGCGCTTGTCCTGCTCGGTACGTTGCACGGCGGCAGACGCTTGGTATAACTCGTTAAGGGTGTCCGTCTGCAGCCGGGCCTGGCGCTCCAGCTCGCGGCCATAACGCCAGTCCTGGACAGTCCAGGCCAACGCCGCAGATCCGGCAAGCACCATCAACAACAGCACGCCGACGGCAGCGAAACGGAACTGCGCGGGGATCAGATCGAAGAAACGCATAACACCGCCCTCGCCCTGGCCCACAGCTGCAGCCGATCCTCCAGGCCATTGAGGCCCCCATTGATCCGGCGGGTGATGGTGTTGAACTGGTCCTGATCCGCGAGCGCATTCAGCCCATTCACGGACCAGAACCACGCCGCCGACTCTGCCGCCCATTGCGGCTGCTCGAGCAGCTCGGGGGTGCGCAGCAATCGCTCATCGCCGAACAGTGCCAGGCTGCAGCGCAGATAGTTGTCGTGGCCGGTGATCTGGATCAGTCCACGGCCACGGTAGCGCTGACCATCACCGTCTGCTGCAGGCGTATTGCCCAGATTCGCGGCCAGTTTTCCAGTGTCGTACTTGCTCAGGTACTGATCGCCGCCCAACTCGCGGACGTACTGCAGTTGCCCTGACTCGTGACCGACCTGTGCGAGGAACGCGGCTTGGCGCTTCGGTGTGTTGATCTGTCGATGCTCCATTGCCGTGCTAAGGGCAGATACAAAAACGCCCGCTTGGCGGCGGGCGTTCGGCATGATGCGTTGCAGCTGTTGTTCGGTGACGGACATACAAACTCCAGATATAAAAAAACCGCCCTGAGGCGGCGATGTATGCTTTAAGGCGCGTTCACGTTCACGACCTTGAGCGGGGGTTTAGCTTTCTTTGCCTTGCCCTTGGATTTGCCCTTCTTGCCGGCATTGCACTCAACGGTGGTCGACCAGCCGGATTGGGTGAACACCTGCTCCACCGAGTCCGCCAAATACTCACCATCAAGGCCGACCTTGAAGCCCTGGGCGCTGATCAGGCGTTCGGCAAAAATATCGGTCCGGCCAGGCATCTCGAAACGCACGTCGGCGGTCGAGCGATTGAACGCCGCCAACCGAGCCTTGGCGGCAGCCTCGGCGGCGGTCTTGTTCGGGTAGATATGCCGATCGGTATGCACCGCCGGCAAGCCATCCGGGGCGTCGTCGTTGTCCACAGTGACCACTGCCAGCTTGCCGTCCTTCTTGTTCTGGTGCTTGGTCGCCACGGCCTTGTGCGAATTGCGATCCCCAAGGCTGAATTGCCAACGGCTGAGGTCGCTACGTGTCAGGGTAATCGCGCCAAACGCCTTGCCGCTGGCTGTCTGACCACCCTGACGCGGCATCACCAGCAGCTTGCCATCGGCCACCTTGGCCGTGCAGTCGTATTGCTTGGCCAGGCGCGTGACGAAATTAAAATCGGACTCGTTGAGCTGATCCACCCGGGCGACATTTGTTGCCACCGGACACACCGCTTGCCAGCCATTGCGCGCCGCAATATCTACCACGATCTTCGACAGCGGCACATCCTCCCAGCTTCCGCTACGAATCGTCTTGCCACTGCCACGCATGTCGCTGGCCTTGCCCTTGATCACTATCGTGTCCGGCGGACCCGACACTTCGACTGTATCCACCGCGTAACGCCCCAGGCGCGCTAAGGACGTTTCGGCATAGCCCAGGTAGATCTCGATAGAGCTGCCACGCCGAGGCAGCACCACCTGGCCGTCCCGGTCATCAATGCGCAACTCAAACTCGTCGGACTCCATCCCGGGCTTGTCAGAGGTGCGCAGCAACAACAACCGGTCATTGATTTTGGCCGTAACATCGGCTCCATCAGCCACGATTCTAAACATAGGGGTCATGGAATTTTTCCAAAAAAAGGCCCGCGCATGGCGGGTCAAAAAAAAATGGTCGTTACGCGTAACGCGTCGGGCGGGCGGCGTCGGGAGCGCCCGAGGTCAATCCCACAAGCTGACGCCCTCCCCGGTCGGGCTGGGCAGATCCGGAAGGTAGATCACCACACCGGCTCGGTAGGGCTGGGGCTCATCCGCCAGCCCCTGATTGGCGTCCAGCACCGCCTCGGTGCTGCCGTTCAGATGGCCATAAACGTTATGGCAAATGACATCGAGCATGTCCCCGTCAGACGTTCTGCATGTCGTCGCCATAGCGCACAAACTCCAGACTGAACCCTTGTTTACGCGGAATCCCGCCGTGCAATAGCGCGCCCTGTTCCTCGTTGATGCTTTTCAGGCACCAGGTGCCAATTACATCGCCATAGCCCGTGGTCAGGCTCAACGGCTGAAGCCTGGCTCCGATGCTGCGCAATGTGTCGAGCTGCTTAAGCCCGCCCTTGAAGCCCGGGTAAATCGTCCCTTTGAGCGTTAACTTTTCGTCTCCCATGCCTACGGCCTGCTGCGCCGGACGGCGCGACAGGCGCTCTTGTGAGGCCCAGCGGAATTCGGTCGAGCGGCTAAGTTCGTCGAAGGCCGCCGTGTCCAGATTGAAGTAGTAGGGCTGCTCCTTGGGGTCACGGGGCTGGATAATCAGCAAGTGCGGGAACGGCTTTACCGCTTCCGGCGCCGGGGTGGCATCCGTGGCAAACGCACTGGTGGGCACGATGTTGGCCAGCGACGGGCTGACGTTTCCGGCTATCTTGTTGATCGCCGTTGCAGCCTTGCCCGCCTGTTCCTTCAGCGCACCCATTCGCTCCTGCACCTCGGTGGCCGCCCGCGTTGCACGGCCGTACACGGCTACTACCTGGCCGACCTTGGACTGTGCTGCATCCACGCCACGCATTACCCGCTGGAGCTTGGCGCCGACACTCGGCCCCACGAACGGGATATTTTCCAGCTCGGACGCGGCGCCGGTTAATTCCGAAATGGCGCTGTTGACCGGCCCCAGCATGCCGTCAGCACTGCGCCGTCCAGCCTCCCCAGCTTCGACCAGGTACTTGAGGCCCGACAGCAATTGTTCCATGTAAGCCATGGAGCCCTCCTTACATGTGCGGTTCGTCGTATAGCTTCGCAGCGTTTTGTTTCGCCGCATCCGCCATCATTAAGCGCATGTGCGGCATGAGGTCTTGCGCCAGGCGCTGCGGGTCTTTCACATCCCCTTGCACTGTTACCGGCATGCTCAGTGAATATTCAAACTTCTGATCCACTTTGGCCGGCGCAGGCTTATCCATCTCTTTCGGCTGAATTGCCACCGCCGCCGATTTGGCCGGCGCGGACACTGCCAGCGAGCGCGCTGCATCCCCCAGCGCTGGCACCTGAGTTGCCGGCGCCATCGGTAGCGCACCCGTACCGCTCGCGCCATTGAAGGACTTGCCCATAGTGGCCAAGCTTGGAATAGCTGGCCCCGGCCGAGGCGCCATCAGCAACGGCGTTACCGGTGGGGCGGGCTTTTCGTCATCCCCCCCAAACCACAACTTACCCGCTGCGCCGCCCAGCGCAGAGCCCCCCATGCTGCCCAAGTAAGCGCCCACCAGCCCGCCGATAGCGGTGCCGATAATCGGCACCACTGAGCCAATAGCGGCCCCTGCAGCAGCGCCGGCCATAGTGCCGGCAAGATTTCCGGCGGCCGCACCGTAACCCTCGGCCTGTTCGTCCTTGGTCTTGGCATTTTCATAGGTGTCGAAGGCCATGGCGCCGGCCTCCATCAACGAGCCCCCGGGGATCATCTTGGCGGCTTTGCCGATCTTACCGACCGCTTGCACTACCCCGCCCAGCCGGGCCATCGCGCCGCTAGGCACCGGTACAGGTGGAATCGGCGGGCGTGGGATTGGCACAGGTGGCCGTGGGACCGGCACCGGAGGCCGTGGCACTGGCGGGCGTGGGACCGGAGGCCGTGGCGGACCACCCGCCCGAGGTGGCGTTGGCCGACGGCGCGAGGGGTTACGCCTTGAACCTCGACCACGACGGCGCGCTTCGCCTGGCCCTCCAGAGGCCCCACCCATTGCACTCGCGTTAACGACGAAAACCTTCTTAACGCTGTCGTCACCCGCCCCGGAATCACCGCCCGCGCCGCCGCCGTCGTCGCCAGACACAGCATCTTTAGCTAGCGAAACTACCTTTAGGCCAGTCGCGATCAGGTCGAATTTTCCAGGCTTCTTGTCGCTATCGCCATCCGCCTCGTCGTCGCCATCGACAGGCTGGCCCTTAAAGGCCGCTACCGCCTTGAGCCCGGTCTCGACCAACGACAGCGCTTTGCCGGCCTTGCCCTTGGGCTCGGCATCATCGCCGCCACCCTTGCCGTCCTCGGCATTGGTCACAAAGACTTTTTGCACTTCGCCGGACTTGCCGCCCAACGAGCCTCGCGCGACGTTTAGCAATCCTTTGGCGATTTTGAACGAGCTAAACAGGCCTTTGAGCGCAATCAACCCGCCACCAACCGCCGCGATACCCGTCACCACCCCTGGCGCGCTGTCAGACAGCGAGGTAATGCCCTTGGTGACTCGGGTCAGCGTTTCCGCCACGGTATCCGTGACCGGGCGCAGGGCGTCCCCAACGCTGCGCATGGCGTCATCCATCGACTGAGCCATCTCGGCCCACTTCTGCGACGACGCCTCACGCCGCTCGCTGAGGTTTTTGTCGAGGATGCCAGTGGCATCGCGGGAATCGTTTTTCAGCTGGCTGTACAGCGCCTTGTTCTGCATATAGGCAGACAGCGCGGCCTTGACCTGCATGTCAGCGAACAGGTCGCCAGTGCGCAAGGATTCCTCCAGCGAGGCCATCATGGCCTTGGCTTTCTCCGGATCGGATTCCTTGCTGATCTTCGCTGTCGCCTCGGCCATCGCCGCCGCACGCTTCGGATCGGTGGCTTGAATGTACTTCTGAGCCAACGCCATGCTGGTTTCCAGCGTTGACATACCGTTCTGCAAACCGGTCTGCATCGAGCCCTTGTAGTCGATACCGGCCTTGGCGTACGCCTTGACGGTTTCGCCAGAGCCGATTTTGCCCATCCAGTTTTTGAGGTTGTTGGCCGCCTCATCAGCGCCGCCGGCAGATTTCATCTGCACTTGCAGCATGGCACCCAACTGCGTCACCGCATCCATGCCAGTGATGCCCAGGCTGCCCATGTTGGCCAACAGTTCAGGGAACCATTTAGCCATGTCAGCCGCTTCGAAGCTGCCCGCCTGCCCTTGGTAGGCAATTGCTTCCAGCGCCTGCTGCATCTGCTTGGGGTCGGTGATCTTGGCGTTTTGCCCCAGGGCGTTGATCATCTTCGCCGTGTCGACACCGTTCGACCCTTGGCCCACGACAAACTTGGCCGCGACTGGCGCATATTCCAGTGCCTTGCTCAACTCCATGCCGGCGCCGACCAACTGATTAACCACGTCGGCGACGTCATTGCGCGCCATGCCGGTGTCACGGGAGGTGTCAATAATCTTGCGCGACATCTCCTTTTCTTGAGGCTTGTTGGCAATGCCGGCCTTGATCGCGATGTCACGAACAATGGCCCCAAAGTCCGCGCTGACCTTCGTCGGAACGGCCAGCACACCGACACCCACAACAGCGGCGCCGACCGCGCTTTTCATGCCAGCTTTACCCGCATCAAGCTGCTGATGCCCCTTAGCTTTAAGCTCGGCTTTGTTGGCCGTCTGCCCCATGGAACGATAGGCTTTCTCCAGACGGCCGACCTCGACCCCCTGCTTTTTCAAGCTGTCGAGGTTGGAGTTCAACCGGCTGAGCAATTTGGACGCACCGGCAGCACCACTGTCGTGGGCCTTTTTCCATTCATCGCGCAGGCGAATGGTGTCGCCAATCGTGCGCTGCAGCACACGCGCCTTGTTGCCTTCTGCCTCAAGGCGCTTGATGCGCCCCGTCACATCTTTGAACGCAGCACCCACCGTAGAACTGACGGCGCCGCCGATCACCAGCCCGAGGGCGAGTTTGTTCGCCATGTCATGGCCCCCATTTGCACAGCCTTACCGAAGGCAGCTCAATCCGTGAGCCACCACACCATCTCAGCAAACGGCATTGACTGGATCTCAGCGGCGGAAAATCCTGTTTCCGCCGCCAGACGTTTCGCGGCCATTTTTATGACGCTCGGATCAAAGCCCGTCGTCTTGGTCCATACGAAAATAGCCGGCCTGCAGGCGGTTAAAATCCACCAGCTTCAGGCCCTCCATATCCGCAACAGGCGCACCGGCCAGCGCCGCAAATAACACCAGTTCGCGCTGTTCATCATCACCAGCAGCATCACGATTCGCCGCACGCACATCGCCCACGGTCGGGGAGCGCAGGGCCAATTTATCCACCGACACCCCGTTGATTTCACTAGGGCAGGAAAGCGTAACGAGGGCTTGATCGGTGGTAACCGACAACCACGATGGCATTACCGCCGTGTAGTCGGTATCGGGCACCAGGTGCGAATAAGCGACTTGAACACGGCGATAGTCCGCAAGCTTGAGGCCTTCAAGATCCTTAACGCCCACCTCAGCCAAGCCTGCGAACAGCATCAGCTCCCGCTGTTCCTCATCGCCATTCGACGCCTTATCGGCTGCCCGCACTTCGCGTACGGACGGGGCACGCAAGGTAAATGTCTCGACCAGTACGCCATTCGCATTGCTTGGCCGGGTGAGCGTGACGACAGCTGCGAGCGCGCTGAGCGACAACCAGGCCGGTACTTTCTTAGCAGTTGCTTGATTCATCAGGATCTATTCCCTTACATGCCGAGCGCATTGCGCACTTCTAGGAGTTGGTCTTTGCCGTCGATCACCTGAACGCCACCGACCATGTCGATTTCGTACATGAGGCGCCCGTCGATTTCGAGCTTGTAATAAGCGACCGCGATGGCGTGTTTGATCTCGGCCGGGTCACCGGCTTTCCAGTCGCCCAGGTCGACCTCTTTGAGACGACCGCGCAAGGTGGCGACAACGGCCGTCACAGCCCCTTTCTGCCCCCTGAAGGCGCCCCGGAACGTCGCGTTAAAAGCGGTGCCATCGGCCAGGCCGAAGTACTTCAGCGACTCACGGCGAACACCCTTGGTAACAAAGGACGCCTCCATTTTCTCCAGGCCTTGGTCCATCTCAATGGCACCGGCCATGCCGCCTGCCCGATATTCATCGGTTTTGCTGGTCAGCTTGGGCAGCGTCAGGCTAGGCACGTCGCCGGCGAAGTTCACGCCGTCGACAAACAGGTTCGTGTTAAACAAAGTTTGAGGAATCATTGACGGGGCCCCTTAGGCTGCTTCAAGAACTTCGGTCATCCACTGATCGGTGACTTCGAAAAGGAAATTCGGGTTTTCGGCCGGCGGCACGTCGGTGAACCGGATGCGCCAATAGACCTTGCCCTGGGCAATTTGGCTGGCCGTGTTCAGCTCGGTGTCCGGGAACACTTCGAAGTTGATAATTGCGCCCTGGGCTTTCAGGTCGCGCATGAACGCTTCCAGGCCGTCCGTCACATCCTTGACGTAAGTCTTGGTGATCGAGCGGTCTACCGCCCACTTGTGGCCGGCCTGCACCGCATCCATGAGGATGAACAGCGTACGAACGCGGGTAACGAACGCCCATTTCGGATCGCTCGACAGGGTGCGGTTACCCCACAGGCGATAGCCGTCATCGCGGATGATCGTCGCGATATTGGCGTTGTTCAGCAGGTTGGCACGGCATGTCGCGTCACCGTCCAAATACTCCACAGCCCGGGTCGTGCCGGTAATGCCGGTGAACTCCTTGTTAGACGGCGAGGCCCAGAAGCCGTATTCCGCATCGGTCCAGGCGAACAACCCCGCCGCCCAGGCTGAACCCGGGGCGTCGACGGTCTTGCTGAGTTCGGTGTCCCAGTACTGAACACCGGGGTCAACCATGAACAGGTTGCGACTGCCGAAGTTATCGGCGTAAAGCATGGCAGCCTCGTCGGTGGTGCGAGGCCCATCAAGAATGCCGATAGCCCGCAGTTTCTGCGCCAGTCCATCAAGCGCGGTGGCCACCGCCTGAGTAGCCGTGTGACCCGGTGCAATCAACAACCGCGGCTGTGCGTTGAACAGGCTTTTGCCGTCAAGCAACGCTTGCAGGCCGGTGCGCTGACCCGATGCCAAAACACCGCCGATAATCGCTGAGGTTTGCAGCGCCGCGTCTTCCAGCTTCGGCACGCCGATAGCGACGATTACCGCCTTGGCCTTGGTATAGATCGCTTTACAAGCCTTGGTGATCGCCGAATTAGCACCGAACGCGGCAATGGCTTCGCGCTCGGTGGTGATCAGCTTCAACTCGCCGGCTTTGGCAGTGCCGCCGCCCAGCTCGCCCGGGGTGAAGGTGTCGCATAGCCCGATAATGGAAGACGACGGCAGCGAGATGGTGCGTGCGCCGGTATCAACCGAAGTCGTGGTGACGCCGTGGAAGAAACTCATAACGTTCAATCTCCAGACATAAAAAAACCCCAAGAAGGGGTTAGGGGTTCACATCAGTTATAGAAAATCTTGAAGGGTTAAGGCTCAGGCTTATGAAGCATCCTCAGTCCACGGAAAGCGCTTTTGGATTTCGTTGAAGCGAGCAATGCCTGCGTCTCTCACTGCCTCCCAGCCTGCCTCACCCATGACCTGCATGCGGTTGGCTTCGGCGAAGTAGCGGTCAGATCCCACAACAGGCTCAGCATAAGCCGCAAGCCGCAGGCGCTCGATGTCTTCACGCGTCTGGGGAACTGATGGCAACACTTGCTTAGTGATATTCCCGTCAGCATCAATCGACCAGATGCCATCGTTTTCACGGATGAGCCTTAACCATAGGGCGTCATCAACTTCGACGGCGCCTTTCGGGATTTCATGAGTGCCCTTGATCAGGCGTTGATGAAGCGTTCCGTCAGCGTGAAAAGTTGCGTAGTTCATGTTTTCCCCTCAAGTACCTACCGCGATATAACTCAACCCCGCCGAGCCCGTTACGCCGGTGTTGAAGGTCGTAAAGCGGTCTGCGTACACGGCGCCGCTTGCACCGCCCACGCCGTCGCTCAGGCGAACGCTGTAGTCGCCTGAAGCGTTGTTGTTGTACGCACCTACGACTACAGCGCCAACATCCGTTGGGAATGGGATAGGGAAGTAGGTGGTGTTGATCGCTGACCCCGTGAGCGAAACCCCCACGTTCCATTGAACAATCCAGCCTTTCAACCAAGTCGGAAAGACGATGTAGCCGACCCGACCGATCAGGATCCTAAAGCCCCAGCGTTGTTTCTTCGGCGTCACGATGGTGCTGTCATCGTCACCGGCGTCGACCAAAGTTTTGGTGGCGATACGCGCAATTCCGAGTGTGCTTTCAGTGGCCTGAATCACCTTTGCTGCAATGGCTTGAAAGACCCGCAAAGCGTTCATTGGCTTGTTGGTGTCGGCTCCGGTTTCAGCCTCGACCTGACTCGTAAATGGAACTCCGTACCCTGCCAGCGAGTTGGGGGTTCCCGTTAAGGCTGAAAACTTGAGCCCGGTCAGGCCCGAGCCGACGCCGTTAATCGGACCAGTGATATCGACCCCGTTGGAGGTGACTCGAATACCATTGCCACTCGCCCAGGGCGTAGAGCCGAGCCCCATGAACATCGAGGTGATGGCGTTGTAACTTCCGGTAAAACCAAGCCCGCCTTTCTCGCCTCCGTTGCTCCCAGCGATGAGGCCGCTTGCCCAGGACGGCGAACCCACAGGCTGAATGTAGATGGCTTTAGCATCGGCCATGTTGATGGAATCTAACAAGGTACCGCCAATGAGCCCCATCTCTTGAAACGTCGAAGGGTTATCGCCGCTAACGACGATGCCGCGTTTGTTGATGTTTACCCGCGTGTACCTGCCATCTGGCCTAGTGTCCGGCAGCACGTTGAGAAACCAAGTGTCCACATATTCCCGCGTTGCCAGGACAACCGAAGGATCAATTTTCAACTCAATGTTCGACGTACTGCTGACGATCAGGTTGATCCGAATAACTTGCGTACGGCCCGAGCCCTGGCTGAGCAGCGGCTTAAATGTTGGAGCGCAGTTTGCGATAGCTACCAGATCACCGGCCGCGTCATACAGACCAATTTCCCGAATCCACCAACCACCGATATTTTCCGGGATGATCTGCTCGGCGATGATGACGCTGGCATTTTTCGGATCAACCTTGACCTGGTTCAGCGGCGCTCGTCGGCGCTCATTGATGAGTTTCGTTTGCGTACGACTCGGCATAGGGTCAGTGCCGTTGGCATCACCCACGCCCATTTGAGAGAACGTCCAAGGCACGCCTAGCGCGTCTGCGTTTGCCTGTTTGGCTTCACCCACGGCGGTGAGAATTGCAAAAAACTGGCTGTTTTGGTCAGTCATGAGTAGATGTCCATCGTGTCGATATGATGTTCTCGGCCACCGACGGCAAAGTAGCCGCTGACATCGATGTCGCGCTGAGTCGGTGGGTAAACGCTGAGTTCGTCGCCTTCGTAAACGCTGACGCCGATGTATACCGTGCCGGTGCTTTCCAGGCTGATCGCCAACCCCGTCATGTGCCGACTGACCGGCTTGGCGTCATCAATGAGCCAGGTCAGCTCTTCGTACATTTCCTCGGTGATGCCGGTCTCCAGCACCCCAACCTTCAAGGCAAATGTTCCGGGTACGCCCTCCGGCACGGTCTGCCACCACTCCAGCACTTCGATCAAATAGCCGAGCGGTTCAACCACCCGACGCAACGCGCCGATAGTGCCCTTGTGAGCATGAACGTAGAACGCCGAGCGGATAGCGGAGCGCTTAACCGCTTCCGACCATTTGTTGTCCCAGCGGTCCACCGACCAGGCCCAGGCCAATTGGTGCAGCAAGTGCGCCGGGCAGGTGTCAGCGTTATAGAGGTCGCGCAGCGGAACAATCGTCTTATCGAAAAACGCCGCCTCCATGGCCCGTTCCAGTTGCGTGCTGTTGATCGGCAATAGGCTTTTCATGTCAACCCGCCACCGTCACGGTGTAGCCCGTACAGTACGCCGCCTGAGCCTTGGTCGGTGCCAAGTCCTGCCAGCCGACTAGTTCAACCCGGGAAACGCCGGCAACGTGCAACTGAGCGTCTACGCCGGACCGTGCCACCTCAATGCCCAGCCGTTTGCGCGGATTGATCCAAGCCGCCAACCGACTTTTCGCCTCGGACAAACTGGCATCCGCTTCCGGACCAGCGCTGGTCATGTGCAGGATCGCTTCAATTTTGTAGCGGATCACCTGGGCGCTTTGCACCGTCACCCGATCCCCTACTGGCCGCACGTCGTCGTCATTCAGCGCGGTGGCTACTGTAGCCAGCAACTCAGGGGAAGCCTCGCCTGCCCCGTCCAACCCCAGCACCGTGACCGTAACGTGACAAGGCGCCGGGCTTTCGGCTGTGGCGTCCGCCACCAGCCCCGAGGCGTTGCGCGCATGCAGGATGTAGCTGTTACGCGGACCGGCCGTGGTCAAGCCCTCATAGGCCAACTGGATGCGCTCACGAAACGCGGCGTCATCCTCCTTAACCTCCGGCACCGGTGGTACCGCCAGCAGATCCTCGGCCTGAATGACTAGGCGCTTCAGATTGACGTTGGCCCCCAGGTGATCAAGGTCGCCGCGTATGGCGTGCGCCAACAACAACGCTTTGCCGGCGTCATTGACCCGGGCGCGGTTGCCGACCTTGATGTAAGCACCAACCTCCAGCACCTTAACCACCGGATCACTTTCAAGGGCGGCAGTCCAGTTGCTGCCCATGTACCCGCGAAAAACCCCCAGCCCCTCCTGATAAACCGCTTCGAAGTCCAGCGGCTCCAACACGGTCGGCGCCGGCAAAGACGACAGATCCACGATACTCATACAGCCACCTCCAGCGTGACGCCGTCGCCCAGGTACTGCCCGACGATCTTCAGGTTGATTTGCCCGCCAATAACGGAAAGGACGCGCACCTGGTCCAGCTTCAAGCGCGGTTCCCAGCGCCCCAAGGCGCGAGCGACTTCAGCTTGAACGGCGCTTTTCCAACCCTCTGTAACGGGCAAGTCAACAAACCGTCGCAGCTTGCTGCCGTATTCAGGCCGATGGCGACGACTGCCCAGTGGTGTGCCCAAGATGTCTGGAATGCATTGGCGCAAGTGCGCGATGCCGGATATGGGCTGGCCGGTATGGCGGTCCATTCCGATCATTGTGATTACTCCTTCAATTGCTCCAAATCTGGATGCGCTTTCAAGAACGCAAATTGATCATCGCCACATGCGGTAACGCGACCTTCAACAACAGCAAGTGTCCCGCCGCCGGGTAGGATCAATGTTCGCGAGGTGAAAACCTTGTCGCGAAAAACACGCGCTGGCCCGATGGACTCAACCGCGCTAGCAGTACCGGAAAACCCCAGCGGCGCCGGCTTCACTCCAGAAACCACAATGGTCTCGGCAGAATCGCCATCAGTTCTAGACTTACTCATAAGGCAGACTCCAGATATGAAAAAGCCCGCGCTGGGCGGGCTGTTTGTGGGTTGAAATTAATGGGTGTGGTGATTGCTGTTACCACCAGCGTCAATGATCGCGCCGGCACTGGTGATTCCCTTCGTGACGTGTAACGCGCCGTCGATGGTCACCGCCGCCTTCAGATTGATGTTGCCGGTGGTCACATTCACGGCGCTGTCTGTGATAACCGCCTCAGTACTGGCGACTTTGATCGTCACCGTGCCGCTGGGCAGAGTGATGCTGTAGCTCTTGGCTTGCCAGTCGTAGATCAGCGAACCGCCGTCATCAAACCGCCAGACTTCCACATGATCGCGGTTGTCCGGCGGGGGGCCGGCATTACCATACAAACCCGGTATGAACGTGCCCTGTGACACGTCACCGCTGGCACTAACCAGTGTCCCCTGCTCGCCCATAGACGGCGCCCGCCAGTGCCTGGCCTTGCCGGCAGCGATACTGTGCCAACGTACCCAGGCACTAGTCCATTCGCCATCCGAAACCCGACAAACCGGCGGGGAGGCAGCCAGATCGACCGCAACCACAAAGCAATCTTTGACCACCCCGGCAAGCATGCGGTCGTGCTGGGCAGCAACGTAGCTGCTCACAAACCCTCCGCAGGAACAAAGTCCTCTTTGACATCGTTATTGAAACCAAACAACAGCATGCCGGGAGGCTGATCGGGCCAAAGCCACTCTTCAGGGCCGAGGTACAGCTGCTGCGTCCATTCCACCAGCCAGACGGTATAACCATCCAACGCTGGCTGGGTCCAATCCTGTAGTGCCTGAACGAACTCTGCCGGCTCGACTTCAAGCCCCCAGGTCTGAGCCCTCAGTAAAACAGCAAGCTGAGTGACCAACTGCACCGCCTGTTGCTGATGTTGGGGATGGATCGGGTCAACAATAATCCGCGCCTCGAACTTACACACCAACGTGGTCTCACCCGTGCCGATGTCGGTACCTGGTTCAATCTCGGCCAGCTCCAAAAACACCGCCGGCAGGGCAATGCGGTCCTGGATGTTCGGCCAGGCCCTTACTGTCTGAACGCCTTGCAGATGCCGCACTAGGTGTTGCTCGACCGCTTGGTATAGCTGATCCAAGCTGAAAGGTTCGTCAGCCATTACCCGATCCTCTTGAGGTACTTCTGCAGCTCAAAGTTAAGTTCCTGTTTTAGGATCTCCAGCAAGCGTTCATCGGCCTTTTGTACCCAGCTTTCAAAGTGCGGACGGGCCTGCTCCAGAGACACTTTGGCCTTAGCCAGAGGGAAGCGGCTGCCGTTTTCCGCAACCCACCCTGAACTTGGCCCTCGACCGGGTGACACCGTGCTGTCGGGATAATCGTCTGCGTTGAAATGCTTGCTCGCAGTACGAATCCAGATGTCTGCTTTGTTGCCGTAGACCTTTTTCAGGAACGCGCCCTGGTACCGCCGCCCGGCAACTGAAACACCGCTGCCGGTCTGCCGCGCTCGTCCGATTCGACTGGACTCAATGGCGTTCAAACCAAACCACAGCTTGCCGCTCGCAGCTCCGCCGGACACCGGATAACTGCGCAACCGCTGACGCACCGCCGCAACAGCAATGCGCTCCTGGCGACTGACTGCCCGCGCGATGTGCGTGCGCAACCACCCCAGAGTCTTGTTGATCGCTCGACGTTGCGCCGTAGCTGCTGCCTTGGGCACCAACTTGGCGAAGTCCTGAAACGCCTGGAGATCTGCGGCCGAGGACTGGATAGAGATCATCCCGCCGCCAGAGGAGGGCTTGTAGTAGCTACCGACACTCATGGGCGTAACCTCAAGATCAGGGCCACAAGACCGTCACCGCTCGGCTCCAACTGCAGCAGGTCGTAATCGCCGCCGCCATCCAAAGCAGGCAAGTCGACGCTGACCAACAGCCCTCGTACAAGACCCTCCGAATCAGAGACGCGGATCTCAAACCGAGGCTCGCGCAAGCCAGTGTTCAGCTTGCCGATCTTCGGCTGTAACCAGGGTGCAGCGAACATGCCGAGCACTGGTTGTTCGCGACCCTCGATCCGTGCGGTATCGCCCAGTGTTTCGAACACCACCGCGTCGACTTCGGCGACCAGGTCGCGAAAGCTCACGGTCAGAGTTCCAGCAGGATTTGCGCCAGCGGCCGCGTGCACAGGTGCAACGGGTTGGACTGAGCTTCACCGGCCACGCCCTTGTTGAACGGCAGCGGTTCGATCTTGCTGTAGTACGGGATGCCCTGGGTGTTGACCGTTTCCATGTAGTCGGCAGGTGCGAAGGACGAGATGTACAGATCCGGAACGCCTTCAGGGATCAGCAGGGCCTTGTCGTCGTGGACGAACGAAACACCCGCCACCTTGCCGCGATAGCGCTCCCAGACGATCCCGCCGAACTCGAAACTCTCACGGGCATCGCCACGCAGGGACGCGGCCTGCATGGTGTTGAGGTAGGTCTCTTTCACCGACTTGTGAACGATCAGCTTGTTCCAGAAGTTCTTGCCGCAGAAGGCTCGGGAGCCGGTGCTGGTGATGCTGCCCAGGGCTTCCTCTTGCATATCGAGCGCTTCACCGGCACGGACACGCAGCTCAGTGTCCGGGTTGCCCAAGCCCATCGGCAGCTTCTTGCGAACCACGCCGAACGTCTTGTAGATGTCCAGCAGCGAAGTCTTGCCGTCAGCGTCCAGAATTTGCCCATTCAGGGCGCCCATGCGCTGGAATTCGTGAGTGGCATCCAACTGGCGGCGGGCCTTCGCCAAACGCTTGTTGACCACGTCCTGCACGGACTGCAGCTCAGTGCGCGAGCCAAAAGCTCGGATGCCCTGGATCTCATCCGCCTTGATGGTAAAGCGTTCGGGCAGGTGCACAGTGTTGAAGGGAATCATCTGACGCTTGGTCCCACCGACCACCAGGCCCGAGGTGCCACGTTCACCGGCTGGCACCAGGGCCAGGGTGTCGCCGTCCTTCTCGATCTGCACGGTCAGGGTGCTGATGCCTTCTTCGCGGAACAGGCCGAGGCTGCTGATGCGGCCCGGCAGGTATTCCTGGTCATTGATTGCAGCGGTCAGCGAGGAGACGCTGAAAGCATCGTCTTCAAAAATGGCGATATCGGCCATGGGGGTACTCTCCAAAAACGAAAAATCCCGCTCTCGGCGGGTTGGATAAACGGGGTGAGCGTCTTAGCGGACGATCACGAAATGGGTAGCCAGAGCCTTTTCGGCGGCGGGGTCGAGGCCAGTCAAATGGGCTTCGCTCACCTCGGCCATGCGCACGATGGCACGACCGCGCCGGACTACATCCGATTCGCCCAGTGGCCCGTAGAGGATCGCGATGGCATTTTCGGTGCCGTCCTCGGCGGTCGGCTGATACGGGGCAAACTCGCTGGTGAGGGTGACCAGCCCCAGGATCTGACCCGGTTCCAGGGCGGCACCGGCGGCGACATTGATCGCTTCGCGGGAAATATTGCCGGCGCCCTCAGACAGCAGGAATTCGCCTGCGTGCATCGATTCTATTTTCATGCTCTTGCTCCTTTCGAGTTACCGTTCTGCGCCGCCTGACGGGTGGCCCAGATTGAGTGAGTGTCGACCTGCTTGGCCTTGACCGTTGGGGCTGGATCATCGTCCAGCGGCAGGCTGTTGTTAATTTCAAAACCGCCGCCGCTGCCTACAAGCTTGTCGAACAGCCGTGCACGAACTGCGGCTTCGTCGAGGCCGGCCGTGATGAATTCACCGGTCAGTTCTGGCAGCCGTGCTGCTACACAGAGACCGTGCAACGCTTTCGCATTGGTCAGTGCAGCCTGGATCACCGCTTCGCTTTCGAGCTTGGTTGCGGCGAGCAGCGGTTCCACCAGGTTGCTGATCCCCGCTGCTGCACACCCCTGTGTGACCATAAGCGCCAGCTTGGACGCGTCCAACACGGGGGCTGGATCCGGTTCCGGCGGATCGACCTCCGGCTCTTCGTCCAGTTGGGCGAGCAGATCAGGAGGGGCATGCTGGAAACGCTGCAACACGCTGCCCTGGCCGAGACAAGCGCTGACTTTGAGGCCGTCGCCGACTTCATCGGCCAGGCCCAGCGCCACCGCCTCGTTGGCCGTGAGCCAGGTTTCAGCGTTGACCATGCGCCGCAGCTCGGCTTCGTCAATGTCCGGCGCCTTGGCTTTGTAGGCCGCGATAATCGCCTCCAGGGTCTGGTCCAGCACGTCAGCGACGCGGCGGAAGTCTTCGGCATCACCACCGGTAAAGGTGTAAGGGTTGTGAATCATCAACATGGCGTTGGCCGCGATCACTACTCGGTGAGCGCCACAAACCGCGACACTGGCCGCGCTGGCCGCCAGAGCATCAATGCGACCGGTGCAGCGCTCGCCCAATCGCGACAGCGCGTTGTGAATCGCCAGGCCGTCGAACAGATCACCGCCGATGCTATTGAACGCGACAATCACGGGGGACGCGCCGTCATCCATGGCGCGCAGATCCTGCACGAACTGATTGGCGGTGACGCCCCAGGCGCCGATCTCGCCATACACGAAGATTTCGATGTTGCGTTGCTCGGCTTCGCCACTGGCCTGGAGGGTGTACCAGCTTTTATCGGCGACCTTTACCTGCTTGCCCGCCTTGTCGTAAACGCGGGGCTTGGCTTTTTTACTCATGGTTGTTCCTTGTCATCAATCGGCTCGATGGCATCAAGCGTGGTGTAGTTGAGGCCGAGGTCCGTGGACCTGGCGAGGTCGGCGGCGTTTTCAGCGTCGATGGTTTCGGCGTCGTAGCCGTTGCGCAGACACATCTCGCTGCGAGAACCAAAGCCCGCCTGCACTTCCATCCGCCGCGCCTGTACGTCCTGCACCGGCTGGATGTAGGCCCAGCCTTGTGGCACCCAACGCGTGCGCAGATATTCACGGCGACGTTGCGCGTAGTCATCCAGCACCAGGGCGCCGGACAGCACCGCCATGTCCATCCAGGCCGCACGTACCGGTCGACACAGCTGATGCACATACACGCCGAATTGCAGTTGCTCCAGGCGCCGCCGGAACTCGTTGAGCACCACCCGCAGCGCCCGGTCGTTGACCTCGCGCATGTCGCCAGTGAGGATCTCGTAAGGCGTACCAGAACCCGCCGCTGCAGCCATCAGTTGCTGCCGCATGAAGTCCGGATAGTTGTTGCCCGCGTCCGGTGGCTTGGAGAACTCCACCTCTTCACCTGGCCCCAGCTCCTGCATCGTGCCGGGCTCCAGGGCCACCATCGGTGTAAAACCGTCGCGGTCAACGTTCAATGGCATGCCCGTAACGGGATCGCGAGGCTGCTGCGTTGCCTCCGGTGCCGGGCGCTTGATGAAGCCCGCGAACAGGTTCGCCACCTCCTGCCGGAACAGCACCGCGTCGTCGTAGTTGTCGAGACTGCGCAGGCGCTTCAACACTGGCGCCAGACGCGGCACGCCACGCAACTGCCCAGGCTCCATCGGTTCAAAGATGTGCAACACCTGCGCCGCCGGCACACGCACCAATTGGTTGTAACCGGTGTTCAGCGACGAAGAATCGCGTGGGTGCGACAAGTACATCCAGTACGCCACACGCTTGCCGGCTGGGTTGAACTCGATCCCGGCGCGGATCACATTGCCGTTTTTGGCCGTCTCGAACTTGTCGTGCGGGACGAATTCAGGCGCCAGCGCCTGTAGCTGCAGTGGCACCGCCAAACCCTCGCTCAGGCTGCGCGGCCGTAACCGCACAAAGCACTCGCCCGCCGTTTCCACCGTGCGCGCTACCAGGGCCTGCATACCGTAGAAGTCGGTCAGTTGATCGGCATCCGCTTCATCGACCCAGTCATCCCACAGCTGCTGCTGGAGTTTGCGCAACTCTGCATCTTCAGTAGTCGGCCTGGGCGTGATGCCGGTGCCGATCAGGTTGCTAACACGCTTGTCGATGACGTTGAACGCGTACGGATCATTGCGCACCGCCGCCCGCGAACGTGCCCGCAGATTGCGCAGGGCCGGGGTGTTGATGCTGTTGATCCCGTTGTCGGTGGCTTCCCAACTGGCCGAACGTCGGCCCTCACCGGCGCCTTCGTAACTGGCCTTGATGTTCGACGGCAGCAAGAATCCGTTACGGGTCAGCGTCGGATAATGTCGGGCCATTAGATTCCCTTGCCTCCGTGGGTAAGCCGGATCACGCGAGAGCGCGGCCCGGCGGCTTGGCTCAGCGACGTGCGGATCTCGTCGCGGGCCTTGAGCAGTTCGTCGATAGAGCGGTACTCCACCGTGCGGTCGCTGTAGCGCACGGTCTTTTCACCGCGTGCAATGGCGCGCTCGATGGCTTCGAGGTGCTTCGGGGTAAACGACATATCAGCGTCTCTTCAGGTAACCGCTGGTGGAGCTGCGGCGTTGAGGGGGTGCAGCGGGTCGCGGTTGGGCGACAGGTGCAGCAGGTGGCGGTGCGGGGAGCGACTGACGCGCCGCTACTGGTGCCGGTGTTTCGTCAGCGTCGACGCGCTCGCCCTGCACGGGCTTGACGCCCAACACATCATCGAACAAACCGGACTGAGCCAGGGCCTGGCGTACCCGCTCCCAGTCGTGTTCCTGGTAGCGGTTGATGCCGAGGTAATGCGCCATCGCCAGGCAATACACCATCAGGTCGAGCGCCTCGTTGCGCTCAGCCTTGCCCTTGACCCACTCGATACGCTTGTAGCCTTTGACGTATCGGGCGACCTTGCGCTCGGCAACGCACTGGGCGAAAAACTCATCCGGCAGGTCGTTGGCAAAGTGCAACGAACCGGGGCCGTCCTCGAAGGCGTAGCGGTTGTAGATCCAGTCCTTCGCGGTGTCGGTACCGACAAACCACAGCTCGGCGCCGCCGCGTTCGGTCTGGCCCTTCCAAGTCACGTCGACCATGGATGGCCGCTGAGCAATCACCGGCTTGCCAGGTTTGCTCGCGCCTTTGATGGCGAAGATGTTGCGCCAGCGCCGCACACGGCAGAACTGGTAAACCTCGTCGGTATGGTGACCGCCGGAGTCGACGCCCGTCGCCAGGATCGCCAAGCCGACACCGCATGGATGCCGGTATCGAACCTTGAGCTTTTCGTCCAACACCGACCAGGTGCGCTCATCGGCAGGGTCGCCCCAGATTACCTGGTGGTCGACCACCCAACGTTCCATGCCGACGCCGAAGCCCATTACCATCAGTTCCAGGCGGTTGGCCTGAACGTCGACGGCGCCGGTCAGCATCAGCACGCCCACCGGCATGCTGCCGAGGGTGTAGGTCTCCAGCCGTGCCCGAGCGACCAACACCTCAGCCTTAGTCTGCTCTTGCGCGCTGTCCCATACCTTGGCGAGACGGGTGTTGTAGAACACCTGCATCAAGCCCATGTCGCCCTTGGCCTGGGCCTTCTTGGCGTCTTCGAACTCCTCGGCCAGCGAGGGCCAATCCTTCCAACCAATTGGCGAGTACAGGGCGTTGAGGTGGAAGCCCACCGTCTTGCCATCGCCGCTGCCATGGGCACGCCATTCGCCACGGGCGAGCATGTCGGTTTTGTGATGCTCCTCGATCAGAACGTCACATTCAGGCGCCGCGCACTGGTAGTGAACCGCGCTGTAATCCTTGTTGTAGAGCAGCCGTTCCCACTCCAGCACCTGCATATGCCCGCAGGTGGGACATGGCACGTAGTAGTAACGCTGGTCGCTGGACTCGAACAGGTCCGAGATCCGCGAGGCGCCCTTGATCGTCGGCGAGCTGGAGAAGTAGATCTTGGCGTTGCGGCCAAAGTTGGTCGCCCGCGTTTCCGCCAGAACGATGGGGTCACCTTCCTGGCCCACGTCGTTTTCCCACCGGTCGACCTCGTCGCCGTAGATGTAGCGCGCCGACAGCTCGGACAGGTTGGCGGCAGAGCCCGCCGTGGTGACGTACAAGGCGCCGCCCTCGAACTCTTTGGTGTCCATGGTGTTACGGGCATCCCGCGAGCGACTGGCCGCTACACGCTTCGCCAGTTCCGGGGTGGCCTTGATCGTCTTGCTGATGCGCCCAGAAACGCGCTTGGACAGGCTCAGGCTGGGCAACAGCGCCAGAATGTTGGATGGTGCCATGTGAATCAGGCCGCCCATCCAGTTCAAGGCGATCTGCGTTTTCATCAGCTGCGAAGCCACCATGGTGACCACTCGCCGGCACGGGTGGGCCGGCGACAGGCAGCGCATGGGCTCGCGTGCGTACGGCGTCCGTTCGGTCCGATACTGGCCGGGCTCAGGCGCGCCCGTGTCTCGCGGGATGCGCATGTATTCGTCGGCCCACTCGTCGATCCAGAGATCTGGGTCGGGTCGTAGCCCACGGAAATACGCCTCACGGTACGCACGGTCACCGTCAGGAAATTCCGTGGTCATAGGTCAGCCCGTCGTCATTGCTCGTTCAAGGTCGGACGAGGACATGCGCTCAGCCTCTTCCAGTGATTTACGAAGTGTCGCCGTCAGGTGTTTCTCGATATCCCAGGGGTCGGTCATCACTGCCAACTTGTGGGACAGCTGGGGGAGTAGGCCGAACAACTGGTCCCGCAGATGGCGCCCGGCGTTGTAAGCACCCAGCTCGACGGCATCCCTGGCGACCAGTGAGCCCTGCGCCTTGTGCAGCTCGATCTCGGCCAGCTGCGCCAGGTTGTATTCGCGCATGGCGCGAGCCTTTTGGAAGTCGTGGCCCTTGACGGTGATGGGCTGCTGCGGCGCAGCCGTGTTAGTCGGCTCGACCTGGGGGGACAGTTGACTGTAAACGTCACGCTGGATCCGGTCCTGCTGGTGTCGAGCAGCGACGGCGGCCTTGCTGGGGTCGGCGGTTTCGAGGATCAGCGCTTCGGTTGCCAGCACGTCCACCATCTTGCCGTCAGGCGACAGCACCAGGCGGTTGTTGCCTTTGAGCCAAGTGATGTAGCTCGGCGTCCTGCCGATGCGAGCCGCGAAAGCGCTTTTAGACAGGAAGAGTGAATCCGTCATAAGCCCTCCTTTTCAACGGCTTTTCAATGGAAACCTTTCAATTTCAATGGATTGAATTTCAGTAAGCTGGCAGCCCACCCGCTAACGCTTTCCCGCGGGTTTCATGCCCCGTGTCCCTCGAATGCTCCTAGGGTCCCCGGCGACTTTTCGGCGCACCATTTTAATGCACAGACCTGAAAGCCACGTATTACGTGGCCTCCAGACCATCAAGCCTGACCGCTGCCCGAGGGCGGCACATCGCACACGCCCAACCGCTTGGCTGCCCAGCGTTCGTACAAGCCAATCGCGACATCAGCGCCGGCCATCGCCGTGAGGCAGCCAATGCTGCCCGCCGCCAGTACCGACATGCCCGATGCATGCAACAACATCATGGTAGAGAGCCCGCAGACCACGCAGGCACCAGACCGAAGGAGCAACCGGCGAACCAATGACCAGCCGCTTACCCCGGCTTTGTCTGCCCGCCATGCCTCGCCCGATATCCCGCCGACCAGGGACAGCACGATCACCATCCAGATCGGCATATCAATAAGCGCTTGCTGCTCGTTCGTCATCGCCCTACCCCATAAACGCAAAAACCCGGCGCGATGGCCGGGTTTAGTGTGGTGGTGAGTCCCGCTGCTTGCGGTCGCACCTATCGAAGATGGGTACTTTTTACAGGTGGATTTTACTGGCAGCAAGCGGGTTTTAATGCCATGGCGCAATACGGGTGCAATACAGGTATGACGCAGGTGCAACACAGGGACAACGCATTCAATCGGCTACCGCTTCTAGTGCCCTGTCCTGCCTGTCCCACTATTCAGAATCGAAGTAGGACAGCTACAGGCGCCTAAATTCGGGGCTTCGCCCAACTGTCCTACCTTATTTAACTTTCTCTTGTGTATAGAGAGAAAGCTAAAAGCACGCGTGCGCGCCATGGGCGCGATTACGTGCCCGCTATACTCATGTGTGCGTGGGGCGGGTGAAGGTTGGACGGTAGGACAGCCCAGTATCGGCGCGGCCTGCGCCTGTCCAACTGCGCTAAATGCGAGTCGGACAAGGCCGGACAGTAGGACAGAGGCACGCGAAGTGACGCCGAGGGTCATGCAGCTTTCCCCATCAGCATCCCTTGAATGAACACATGGGCGTCATGGAGTCGTATGTAATAGGTTCTTGAGCTGCAGGCGCAGTGCAACAGCTTCTGCGAGAGAAAGCTTTCATGGTTGCAGTAGTGCTCCCAAACGACCAGGGCAAGACGGGGCGGCAGGTGCTTCTTGACGATCAGCTCGATATCCACCGATTCATCCAGCAGCACCCGACTGCCGCGAGTGCCGCGTATCAGCTCACCCTTGCACTCCATCAGCATAGCGATCATGTTGCCGCCACTCGGCCCGCCAGTGTTCTCCGGCAAAGGCGAATGCAGATCCTGCGCCCACAGCTTGAGCATCTCGTCGATTCGCTTAATCAAAGCAAGGCTCCTCCACCACGGTCTGCTGCAATGCAGACCCGCGCCCCCAAGTCGCCGGCTTCTGATAGGACCAGGGCCGAACACCGCTCTTGGCCAACGCCGGCATACGCTTCTTCCGCCATCCCAGCCGATGCATGATCGCCCCGACCCGCATCTGTTCGGGCTTGCCCCAATGGCCGAAGTCCAGCTTCAACGCTTGGCTCAAGATCTCGTTGCCGGTGGCGGTTTCGCCGATCTGCGACTCCTCCAACCAGGTCAGAATCGGACCTTCCCACTCATCAACCACAAAGCGTTCGTCCTGGGCCTCCGTGAACATCCGGGTTTCATCCTTGGTCACCCACCAGATATCGCCCGCCTCAAAGCAGAACAGCGCCTCAGCCCAAAGCTGGTCGCGGATCTCGCGCAGTTTCTCCAGATCGACCTTGTTACAGAACACGGGCCAGTAACGACGGTTGCCTGTGGCGTCCTTAAGGTATTCCTCTTGGTTGGTAGTACCCACGAACACACACTGGCGTGGCACGTCGTTCGTTCTGCGGCCGTAGCTCTCGCGGTAGGTGTCGGTGGACGCGGAAAAAAACTGCTTGGCCTTGGTGCTTTCAGCCTTGTTGAAGCTGTCCAATTCCCCCAGCTCGACTATCCACTTGCCACGAATGGCCTGGAAACTGTCCTTGTCGCCGAGGGCAAAGGGCGTGTCCATAAACCACTCGCCGCCGAGGACGCCCATGGCGGTGGACTTGCCTTCACCCTGCCCGCCTTCGAGGATCATCACTGAGTCGGCCTTGCAGCCCGGGCGCATCACACGAGCAACCGCCGAGATCGGCCAGCGCTTTCCGACCTTGGCGGAGTACTCCGTAGGCTGGACGCCCAGCACATCGGTCAGCCAGGTTTCCAGCCGGGGCACGCGGTCCCATTTTAGTTTCTCCAGGTACTCGCGCACCGGGTGAAAGGAATGGTCGTGGGCAACAACGCTGACCGCCTCGATCACATGAGAGGCTTTGACCCGCAGGTTGTATTGCTGCGCGAGCCACTTCATCACTCGCATGTCATCAATGTCGGCCCAATCACCGGCACCACCGCCAAAGGGCGCTGACCGCAGCTTGACGATCTTGGAGCTGAACACGCTGTAACCGATGACGCCGGCCCAGCGTTCGTCATTGCCCAGGATCAGTTCGACGTTTTGCATGTGCGCGATCAGGGAGCCGTTTTCGGTACGAGCAAGCTGGTCCTTCCAACCACCAGCTGCAGGAGGCTTGACGACCGCCAGCACCTGGCGGCGGACAGCCTCCAATCCTTCGGCGATGTGCAGGTCGTTGAAATCGGTCCACTTGATTTCACGTTCGCCGGAGAAGACGGGGGCGACTACCTGGCCACCAACAATCAGTGCGGCGTTGCTGGCCTTCTCTTCGCCGGGGTTCCAAGGATCACCGTTATGGCGTTTGGTCTTCCAGTCATCATCACGACAAATGATCAGCGGGCAACCCGGGAAGCGCTCGCGCATGGCCTTGGAGACTGGCAACAGGTTGCCCGCATCGAAGGCGATAGCGACCGTCAGCGAAGTCGCCATGTGCAGGCTGGCGCCCGTGGCGTAACCCTCACACACCAGCACTGGCTCACCCGGTTCAGGGTGCGGGCCGATCAAGTGAAAGGCACCCTCTTTCGACATGCCGTAGGGCCAGTAGGCCTTGTCACGCCCGGTGTCTTCCTGCTTTGCCGGGAAGATCACCTGCAGGCCGACGATCTGATCGCGCACGTTGCACATAGGCACCAAAAACGCGCCGGTACGTGGCGCATAGCGAACCTTGAAGCCGACGATTTGCTTTCGATCCAGGTAGGCGCTCTTACCCTTCTCGGGCATGCGCTTGAACAGAGCCGCTGCACGGCTGGCCGCTCGACGTGAGGCATTCGCCGCGACCTCGGCAGCCTTACGCTTGGCCTCTTCCTGGCGAGCGCGCATGACTTCGCGTTCCTCAGGGCTCATACGCCCGGCCTTGACCTTGATCTTCTGAGACTCACCGGACCGCCAATCACCGAAGCTGCCGAAGATCAACGTTCCGTTCTTCTCGGTGACATGCTCGTGGACCACGTACCAGCCGTTTTTTTCCTTGCCCTTGTCCTGGGAGGTTTTGCAACGGGTCAGCTTGCCGAACACCAAGGGTTGATCAGGATCCAAGCCGTAATCAGAGAATTGATTGAGTACCTCATCGAGCATGGCGGGCCTTCCTGGCTTCGTCGATGGACTGGCAGGTCACACACTGGGTGCAACCAGGGATCGCAACACGGCGTGCCAACGGGATCGGCGTGTCGCAGCTTTCGCAGAACATGAACGAATGTGCAGCGGTGGCCGTTTTATTCGCATTGCGCGCTGCAAGGGCCTGATCCATCCGCTCTTGCACCAGGTCGTTGGCAAAATCGATAACGTCAGCCACGGTCAGTACCCCGCGTAGTCTGGTTTACGTATGTGGCCCGGTTGAGCATCCCCAACAGCCCCTGAATACCGCGAAACACCTGCAGGCGAATCTCGGCCAGTTCCTGATCGCTGACGACACCGTCGCCAATGCTTTTGGCCCACGTATCAGCCAAATCAGCCACCTGACGGAAATACGAGGCGATACCCGTGGTGAGGGTCTCGGGCATGTCACTGGTATAGGTTTCAGCCAGCTCCTGCCATGTGGTATCGCCGACCAGGGCATGCACCGCATCAAGAATGCGGCGGTCCTTGGTCAGTTCGAGGATCTCGCCGAACTCCTGGATGTTCACGGTGTGAGACGGATGGGTGGGAGACAGCTTGTGTTGGAGCGTGGTGGCGTTGCGGCCGGTGGTGGCGGCGATTGCAGCGGCACCGCCGGGATAGTCCCGTGCGGCGTGGTACAGGGCTAATTCGAGCGTCAGGACTTCCCTTTGCGCTCGATCAACACAGCTTAAAGCTATTCGGCTCATGGCATTATTCCTACAAGGTTGCCAGTGCCCCGCGACATGCAGTGGTGGTACATTTGCCGCGTGGCTTGAAAGGGCCCAAAACGCCGGCTAGATCTAGGGATCGAACCGGCACCGTGCCGAGGCGAACAATCCGTTGTTCACCTCTGGCGCAACAGCTGCCCAATCTGTGGTGGAAAAGGCAGCAACCCAAGACATCCGTGTCTTGGTAGCGCGGTAAAGAGAGGTGGTTTGCATGTGGTGTGCCCGCAACTCTTTATCGCGACCCGACAGCACTGTGGTGGTGTGTGCCGGGAGGAACTGGGCGGCCCTTGGGTCGCCTTTTTTCTGTCTACGCTGCAGCTTTTTGCGGGGCCGATGCGTTAAGCAGCCAGGCAGCGTCAAACGCGTTGCCCTTTTGCTTTGCAGCGTTCGCCAAAAGTGCGGCGTATTGGGTTTCACCGGTGTAATCGGTGCGGGGAAGACTGGCAGCCAAGCGCCATTTATTGAGCGCTTGATAGCTCCTTTCACACACCTTGGCGGCGGCACCGATGCCGCCTACTGCTTGAAATGCAAACGCGATGGCGTTCGGAAAATCGGCGGGGTCCAACATGGCAACCTCCATTTATCAACTCGCGGTTGATATTAACATCAACTGACTATTGCGCAAGCCCTATGAGAGTATCAACTCATGGTTGATAAGAATGAGTTACGGGCAGCTTTCACGGCGCGCCTTCACGAAGCACTCGACGATGCCGGTGTACGCACCCGAGGGCGTGGAGTGGATATTCATAAACATCTGAAAAGTCTTGGGGTTAGCAAGAGCCCCCAGGCTATCAGCAAGTGGTTGAATGGCGACGCTATACCTGAGGCCGACAGCATGGCTGTTTTGTGCTCGTGGCTGAAGGTGCGAAGGGAGTGGCTGGAATACGGTGTACTACCCAAAGATCATACGGGTAACAGTAATGTCCACCAGTTGAGTACGCGAATCGACAGCAATATTCGAGAGGTTACGCGACCTTTTGAAAAGGTCCCGCTGATTTCGTGGGTACAGGCCGGCGCATGGTGTGAGTCAAATTTTGAGCAGCATGACGGTGAGTCATGGCTATCCTGCCCAGTTCCAATAAGTAAGAGCGGTTATGCGCTTAAAGTGCTCGGCGATTCTATGACGAATCCTGGACCAGGTCGTAGCTATCCAACTGGATGCATTATATTTGTAGATCCAGAAGCGGAGGCTAAAACCGGGGATAGAGTTATAGCTCGGGTTCCCCGAACTAACGAGGCCACTTTTAAAATACTAGTAGAAGATGCTGGGCGGCAATTTTTGAGGCCTATAAATCCTCAATACCCAATAATTGACATTACTGAAGAAACTCATATTTGCGGAAAAGTGGTGGGATCATTCATACCTGAATGATCCCATCAAGATCAAAAAGGCCCAGTTGCGATAATTTCGTCAAGGACACTATCCATATTCCACTTCTTAGCTTTAAGGACCGCATATAAATCAGCGAAGCTCTCTTTAGCTTCCTTGGTTCCAATATCTCTTACTCGGTATACAACCATATCGATGTCGTCGGGCCACTCCTCGGGTGGTATCGAAGCCAAATTATTTATATCAGACCTTCCGGGATAATAGAAAAGGACATATCCCTCACCTCCATTCATCATCGACCATTTATGCTTTCCATCATATAGAAAGAAAAGCTCGCCATCACCTCCACCATCGACGACGCCAGAGATTTTGTCTTTCTCCGTGATCATGACATTGACTGCGATTACAATTTTGCTCATGTTCGCCCTCCAACAATCTCATCGATAACTTGAATATTAAGATGTCTGATCTTTTCTCTAATTTCGCTAACCAAAGCTCTTTTCATTGGCTCTGTAATTTTTTTACCTTTATCGCTTTTGGTAATAACACCCTCAATCAATATTACTTGCTCGGCCATGATCACCTTGAGTTTATCATTCCCTCTAACCTGACCTAGAAACTCATGCAATATATTCATTATCACGAGATTCTCTTCCTCATCGGTTGCCGAGTATTCATTAATACGATCAAGCTTTTCCTTTAATTCTGTCAAAGACAACTGATATGAGTAATTTAACAATAAAGAAAATACCGATGCGATCGCATCGCGCTTAAATATAAAAAGATATATTGCGATTGCGGATGCACCGATCGTGAAAATATCAGCGAACAACCCAACGATTTCTATGATTTGCTTCAAGCCCCCTCCCCTCCGTAGCAGCGAATTCCGCTTTTTAGATCCACTAAGCGCAGTGGGCGCGTGACTTGATAGCAGATTGCTCTCCCTTGGGCAAGATCGGGGGGCCTGATGAAATCAACTACCAGTTGACATAAATCAACCAGTGGTTGATATTCGCTTCACTCTTCCACCACAGAGCGAGGCAAAATCATGCACACCACAGCCACCCTGCACGTCCACCCGGCCGTTGCAAACCCCTTCCGCATCTTCGAGATTCGCCGCCTGGCGCAAGATTGCGGCTGCACCTTCATCGCGTCCAAACCCAAGCTGAAACAGCGCACTGCGCCCGCACCGCTCGATCCTAACGGCGGAGGGCGCGCAGCATGAGCAAGTTCAAACTCGACAACCGAACGCTTGCCCTGCTGCATGCCCAGGTCAATCTCAGCGAGACGTTCAATCACACGTTGCGCACCACACCACGGCGCGATGTGCTGGCTTTCCGCCTGAAAGTCGAACGCAGCAAAGCCGACACGCACTTCACCGTTGAACTGGGCACCGAACGCCACACGCTGACCCTGACCAACAGCAAAAAAATGCACCTCAAACTGGCCGACTTCATCGAAGAAATTGCCAACGGCCCGGTCGATCCCGGCACAACGCCCGAATCACCGCCGACTCTCCACGCAAACCGCCGCTATGGCGCGTTTGATGTTGAACACAAGCAACAAGTGTTCGAGCTGGTACGCACCGGTGGCGCGATCAGTCTCGATCTGGGCTTCGAGCAGCCCATTTACCTGGCTGTTCATCGCAACAAAACCCGCTCGGGCATCACCACCATCATGGGCATCGGCGTGAAGTCTCCGCGCACGAAGTGCTTCACGGTATACGGGACCGACGTCGAGCTGTACGGCATGGTCGTCGAATCCATCAACCACTTGGCCGCAGCAGCGACACCTGCCGCGCACGCAGCGTAGGAGGCCGTGATGGAACGTAGCCTGGAAAAAGCCGCCAAGTACTTCGGCCTCACCCGCCCAAAGCTGATCGCGCTCATGCGTGAAAAGTGCTTGCTCAACGACCGCAACTTGCCGGCGTTCCCCGTCCGTGACCGTGAGTACCTGCGGATCAAGAACGGCAACTGGTACCACGAGACTGCCGGCATGCAGTACAGCCAATCGACCAAGATCCGGCAAGCCGGCATGCCCTGGCTCGCCGAGCAACTGGGGCTCGAACTGCCAGCCATCCCGGCAGACAACCGTGACGTGGCCTAGGGAGTACGCCCGCCAGATCGTCGCCATGCGCACACGCGAGGAGCGCAACGCCGCGCTCCTCGAAGTGCCGGAGCATCTGCGGGAGCTGACCAAGCGCCATTGCCTGAATGCCTGGAACCATCCATCACGACTCAAACGCAAGGAGGCCGAGATCCATGAGCAACACCAATCAAACACCGCTGCGGCTGCAACCGGCGCCGGATAGCGCGACCGTCGAGATGCTGCATCAACTCTTCGGCGACGTGCTTATCCCACTGGAAAAGCTGCGCGTGCACTACTTCAAGAACCTCAATGAAAAGACATTCATCGAGGCGATCAACGCCGGTCGCATCCAACTGCCGGTGACCACTCTGGACCACAGCGCCAAGGCATTGAGGTACGCCCACATCAAACACGTAGCCGCCCTGATCGACATCCGCGCTTACCGAGCAGATGAAGACATGCCGCGTCCAGAAACCGACTCAACCGAGCAAGGCCAGTAACCCCCAACGGCTGCCACCACCAGCCAACAACACCAGGAGCACACCACATGACTGCAATTCAAATATACGCACTGATCAGCATCGTTATCGCGCTTGGGATCATCTACTGGGTCGGCTACAAGGGCGGCTTAACGGATGGTCGAGCTGAGGGCTATGAGGATGGCCACGCTCAAGGCTTCATGGATGGGATGGACCAGGGCGAGTCAGCAAGCGCTACCGAACTTGAGCAAGTCACCGAACGATGCCGGCGCCTGCAACTTATCTTGGATCTTCAACCACAAGATCGACTCACCCTGTTAGCCATCGCCGAAAAGCTGAAGCTTGCGGCTGACACCTTCCGAGCAGTGAGATCCGAGAGCCAGGCAACGCAAGCACTAGCCTTACGCGACAAGGCTCTGAGCATGGCTGCCCTGATGGATCCGTTCACGCTGGAGGATGCAGCATGAACTTCATCTTCACCTTCACCGGCAAGCACTTCAACGTCTATGAGCCTGAAGTCGACATGATCGACCCACGGGACATATCGCACTCTTTGGCCCAACTGTGTCGGTTCAACGGCCACACTCGCGAGTTTTACAGCGTGGCACAACACAGCTGCATCGTCGCCGAGCTGGTGCCGGAAGAACACAAGTTGGCGGCCCTGCTCCACGATGCGACCGAGGCGTACCTGGGCGATATGACCCGGCCACTCAAACAGTGGATGCCCGACTACCGAGGATTTGAGGACGTCGTGTGGGGACGCATCTGTGAGCGCTTCGACCTGGCCTTCGATCTACACGCATGCATACACCAGGCTGACCTGATTGCGCTGGCCACCGAGCGCCGCGACCTCATGCCAACCGATCCGGCTATCTGGGATTGCTTGATCGGCGTCGAGCCCATGGCTGAAACCATTCGCCCATGGCCTGCCGCAGAAGCACGCAACACCTACCACCAGCGCCTGATGGACCAACTCGCTATTGAACACCGGAGGAAAGCGGTATGAAGAACCACCAGAACAACGCCAATGCCCTGCCCGCTTTGCTCCGCACTGCCAGCAGCGTCAACACGCTAGAAACAAACAGTCTCTGCTGCGCAGCAGCAGCAGGCATTATTGCTCCTTTCAGCGCCACTGCCGAGGCACTTATACCCCACGAAAAGCTGCGCGGGGCAGCGCTCGCTGATGCAACGCTAAACGCTCAGACACGCCCGCTCGCGCAGCCTGTCGTGGGGTATACGCCCGTCTCAAGGCCTGCGGATTACTTAACAGAAGCAAGCCCAGGCCGGATGTATCTACCTGACGACATCACTGATACCCAGCTAATTGACTGGCTGGATCACCGAGGAAGCTTTTGGTGTGAGTTCGAAACCAGCCAAATCAGCTTCCCGCATGAGGAGGCTGATACCGAAGGCTATTCGCACATTCGCGCCGCGCTGCTCGAGGCTTACCAACAGGATCAGGCCAAACTGGCAGGAGGTGTCGCGTGACTGCCTTCCAGTCGCAACTCTCGCCAGATTGCGCAGGCACTACCCACCTGCGTTTGCGTAGATCCAAGCGCACCGGCAAGGCCGAAAGGGAAGTTTTCAAATCAACCCCGATCACCAGCGCAGTCCACACTCAGTTCGGACTCAACCTGGTAGGCGGCATTCGCGTTGATCTCTTCGCCGGCGGCGGTGGCGCAACCATGGGCCAGGAGATGGCAACCGGCATGCCGGTAGATATTGCGATCAACCACGACCCCGATGCGATCAGCATGCATAAGCGCAATCACCCGAGCGCCGAACACTACATCACCGATGTGTATGAGATATGCCCACGCAAGGCCACCCGTGGCCGGCCTGTGCTGCACCTGCACGCCAGCCCCGAATGCACCCACCACAGCCTCGCGGCCGGCGGCCAGCCGCGCAGTACCACCAGCCGCTCGCTGTCTTGGGTAGTCATCAAATGGGCGGGACAGGTACGCCCGCAGATGATCACCATGGAGAACGTGATGCAGGTGCTCCAGTGGGGACCGCTAATCGCCAAGCGCTGCCCAACCACAGGCAGGGTCATATGCCGCGACCTGCGTGTTGCCGATGTCGGCGAGCGGGTGCCGGTGCAAGACCAGTACCTGATACCCGACCCGAAACGCAAAGGCCAAACCTGGCGCCGGTTCGAATCGATTCTGAGCAGCATGGGCTATGACCTGCGCCACGGGAAGCTGAAAGCCAGTGACTTCGGCGCCGGAACATTGCGCGAGCGTCTTTACCTGGTGGCCCGCTGCGACGGCAAGCCACTTCAATGGCCCGAGCCTACCCATGCGAAGGCACCAGCAAAGGGACAGAAGCCACAGCTCACCGCTGCCAGTAGCATTGATTGGTCTATCCCCTGCCCCAGCATCTTTCTCGACAAGGAAGAAGGCCGCGCGGCTGGTGTGCGCCGCCCGCTGGTCAACAAGACCATGGAGCGTCTGCGCAAGGGCGCCAAGCGCTATGTGATCGATCACGCAGACCCTTTCATCGTCAGCGTCAACCACTCGGGCAGCGACGACTCGCGCGTTCACTCAGTCGACATCCCTACGAAAACCATCACTGGCTCCCATGGGTTCGCGCTGGTCACCCCAACGCTTGCCCCCTTCATCACCGAGCATGCCAACGGCAGTAGCCAGCGCAACATGCCCGGCGACTCGCCGTTGCGCGCCATCTGCGCAAATGTCAAAGGTGGACACTTCGCCCTGACCGTCGCCTACCTGGCTCAACACAACGGCGGCTACAACGTCCCCCCCGGGCACCACCCGAGCAAGCCCCTGACTGCGATCACCACAAGCGGCAGCCAGCAGAACGTGGTCACAGCACACCTGTGCACGCTCCGCAGAAACTGCGTTGGTCAGCCCATGGATGGCCTGTTGCCGACCATCACCGCCGGCGCCGAGCACCACGCCTTGGTCGAGTACACCCTGGCGCCGGAATACCAGGAGGGTGCAATGCGCGTAGCCGCGTTCCTGATGGGTTATTACGGCACCGATAACATCTACGACCTGCGCGACCCAGCAGCGACCATCACAACCCGGGATCGCCTGGCGCTTGTAACCGTCACGATCAAGGGCACCCCTTATGTGATCGTCGATATCGGCATGCGAATGCTCACCCCACGCGAGCTGTATCGCGCCCAAGGCTTCCCCGATAACTACGTCATCGACGTGGGGCACGACGGCCGCAGGTTCACCAAGCGCGCCCAGGTGCGGATGGTCGGCAACTCCGTCTCACCTCAGCCGATGGCCGCACTGATTCGGGCAAACATGAGCGAGACCGTCACCGAACAGCTGGAGGCCGCATGACAGCCCTTCACCGAACAGTCCGAATGCGCCAAGGACAGATGGCCCCACTCGACCTATGCACCATATGTGACAAGTGCAACAAGTCACGAGCCCATGGCAACCACCAAAAATGCAGCAAGCAGCGTCAAGCCGAAAGCATCGCTCGGCGCGCTGGGGAGATAGCACAATGAGCGCAGCAGAGAAACTCGACTTCCACATCACACCAGGCGCCTGGTTTCGGCAGGATCTGTTATATCCGGTCTTCGGACTATCCACCGAGGCGGTTCGCAAATACCGCACACGGGGTCTGTGGCTAGAAGGAAAGCACTGGCGTTATGACCCGGCCAACGTAATCGTCTACAACCGTGCCGCCATCGAGCGCTGGATGGAAGGACAGCCATGATCGACAAGATGCCGACAGGCGTTGAGATGAACGGCAAGCAGCTACGCATCTGGTTCATCTTCAACGGCCAACGGTGCCGGGAACCCCTGGAAGGGATCTCGAAAGTAAACAAGGCAGCGATCGCCTATGCCGACAACAAGCGGCGCACCATTCTCGCGGAAATCAAAGAGGGCCGCTTCGACTATGCGGCTCACTTTCCCAACTCGCCAAGGGCCGCCATGTTCACTGGAATCGGCGGCCCTTCGCTCAAGCGCACTGTAAAGGAAGGCATTGAGCGCTGGCTGGAGGTTCAGCGCGCGCTTAAAGCGTCGAGCACTGTCATCAACTACGTGAGCAAGGCTGCGCACGTAGAAAAGAAGTTCGGCAAACGTCGAATCGTCGACATCAGCAAGAGCGACATTGAGCTGTTTCAAGCACAACTGCTCAAGCAGGGCCTGGCCCCGAAGACAGTAAACGACATTTTCACCGTCGTTCGTGGTGTGTGGGCGGACGCCTTCGGCGACGGCATCCTGAAGGCCAACCCACTCGACAGGATCAGTAACGTCGGATCGGATGTCGACCTGGAGCATGCCGACCCCTTCAGTCGCACCGAGATCGAACTGATCGGCAAGACGGACCCCGACCGCCGGCCTGATACCAGGATGATTGAGTTCAACTGCTGGGCCGGGATGTCCCTTTCAGAGCTAATTGGGCTTGCCGCTGAAGATGTTGACCTGGATGCCGGCCTGGTGCACGTACGACGTGCATTGGTCGTGGGCGAGTTCAAAGTCCCCAAAGAGCGCTCCAGGGTTCGAGTCATCGAGCTTATAGATCCGGCCCTAGCACTGATGCGGGAGATAGTTGCCGCCGCCAAGGACGCGGTAGCCGAGGAAATCACCGTTATCCAGCGCGACAACATCACGTCCAAGAAGATGAAGGTCAGGTTCCTTTTCCGCAGCTCGACCAGTGGTTTACTCTGGAACGGCAAAACGCTGAGCAACTGGTTCACTGCCCATCTGAAAAAAGCAGAGGTTCGCCACCGAGGTGCCAACCAATGCCGCCACACGTTTGCCAGCCAAATGCTGTCGAGCTATGTTCCGGTCGAATGGGTGGCGAGGCAACTAGGGCACGCCGATACAACTATGGTGCGAAAGCATTACGGGAGGTGGATTCCAAAGGACACCAAGAGCATGGCTGGAATTGTGTCAAAGATGCTTGGATTTCGTGAAAACTAACGACATGCCCACGTAAAAGGTGGGCATGACGCTTTTCGTTTTCAGCGGTTACTTGGATGAACTGCAGCCTGTAATACGGCAACAATCTCATGCGGCCCCATTAGACGGTTTATGAGTTGCGCTCGTATTGGTTTAAACACTTCATACATCCGCGCATACATTTCGACTACTGGGCTGTGCGAGTTCAAAGTGGCGACATCTTTCATAGATTCGAAGCGATCCAGATCATTCACTAGGTAACGAACAGCCCGTCTGTATTCAAGTTCGTTATTGCCGTCATACCCCCGGAATTCAACCAGGGAAGACGCGTGAGGCACCTCACCTTCGACTGTTGCCTGGTCAGCGGGAGAAAGTCTCTCGAAGCTATCTCGTAGAAACGAATACATGTCCAGGGTATCAACGACTGCCGTAACATGAGGCGGGTTATGGCTTTGCTCGTCTTTAATATCGTATGCCCAATCGAGAACCCATAAGTCATTCGATGCAATGGCACTGCTTACGAGATCTGGATCAAAGCCGTCGATCCCGAGCTTCTTGTAGATCGCGCAAAGCATCTGCACTGTGAGCTGTTCAATCACTGTAGGTTGCATTTCCTTGCCTCTGAGAGTGGATGCGCTGGATCCAGCTCATTCGATCAATGAAAAGGGATCCGAAACAAGCATAGTGACAAACGGCCACCAATGCCGCCCCATATGCAGACGCAACCTCTAGGAGACGTAAAATGCGGGCCCTGAGCGGTATAACAGCTCCGTTTCTTGCCCTAAAAATGCCCTAACCCAAACGCCGTAAACGAAAAAGCCCCCGTGATCATAAATGATTACGGGGGCTTCATCTTGTTCAATAATGGCGGAGAGATAGGGATTCGAACCCTAGGTACCGGTGAAGGTACAACGGATTTCGAATCCGTCCCATTCGGCCACTCTGGCATCTCTCCAACGGCGCGCATCATAACAGTGTGTTTCGCGGAAGCAAACCCCAAAGGTGATTTTTTTCCGTTCTATCAGATGCTTGCGTCGATTACAGCGGTACGCCGAGACGATTGGCGACTTCTTCGTAAGCTTCGATCACGTCACCGAGGCCCTGGCGGAAGCGGTCTTTGTCCATCTTCTTCTTGGTGTCCTTGTCCCACAGGCGGCAGCCGTCCGGGCTGAATTCGTCGCCCAGGACGATGGAGCCGTCGTGGAATACGCCGAATTCGAGCTTGAAGTCCACCAGCAACAGGCCGGCGTCGTCGAACAGCTTGGTCAGCACGTCGTTGACCTTGAGGGACAACTCCTTCATGCGCGCCAGTTGCCCAGCTGTACCCCAGCCGAACGCCACGACGTGGGATTCGTTGATGAACGGGTCGCCCTTGGCGTCGTCCTTCAGGAACAGTTCGAACGTGTAAGGGTTGAGCTTGAGGCCCTCTTCCACGCCCAAGCGCTTGACCAGGCTGCCGGCGGCGTAGTTGCGCACGACGCATTCCACCGGGATCATGTCGAGCTTCTTGACCAGGCACTCGTTGTCGCCCAGCAGTTTGTCGAATTGGGTCGGGATACCGGCCGCTTCGAGCTTCTGCATGATGAAGGCGTTGAACTTGTTGTTCACCATGCCTTTGCGATCCAGTTGTTCGATGCGCTTGCCGTCGAACGCCGAGGTGTCGTTGCGAAACAGCAGGATCAGGCGGTTGGCGTCGTCGGTCTTGTACACCGACTTGGCTTTGCCGCGGTAGAGTTCTTCACGTTTTTCCATGATGGGCTCCGCTTTGAGTAAGGTGGGCTAGGCGATGTGTCGCCAGTCGAGCCCTGAATCTTGATCGGCCAGTTGCAGCCAGTCCGGGTCGCACCCTAGGGTGTCGACAAAACATTGCCGGGCAAGCGTCGGCAGGTTGTTCTTGCTGCTGAGGTGAGCCAGGACCAGATGTTGCAGGTCTTGCCAGCCCAACTCGTACACCAGGTATGCGGCCTGGTGGTTGTTCAAATGTCCCAGCTCGCCGCCCACCCGTTGCTTGAGAAAGTAAGGGTAATGACCGCGTGCCAGCAGGTCTCGGCAGTGGTTGGACTCGATCATCAAGGCATCGAGGTCCCGGTAACCCTCCAGCACCTTGGCGCAATAAGAACCCAGGTCGGTGAGCACACCGAAGCGCCGCTCACCGTCACTGAATACGTATTGCGTCGGCTCCTGGGCATCGTGGGCAACCGCGACGACATTGATGCTCAGGGCACCGATTTGCAGTTGCTCGCCACCAGCCAGAAAACCTGCCGGCTCGATGGGTTTGCGCATCCCGCGCAACGTGCCACGGCTCATGTACACCGGCAGATTGTAGCGCCGAGACAGTAAACCCACGCCATGCACGTGGTCGGCATGTTCGTGGGTCACTAGAATCGCGCTCAACTGCGCCGGGTGAACACCGAGGCGCAGCAGGCGTCGCTCGGTTTCTCTTAACGAGAAACCACAATCGACCAGCACATACGTGTCATCGTGGGCGACCAGCGTACCGTTCCCTTGGCTACCGCTGCCGAGAACGGCAAAACGCATCGGATCAGCCCAGGTTGTCTTGAATCACGCCCAACACTTTGCGCGCTGTTTCAGCTGGCGCGACGGTGTTGATGTTCTTCTCGACGGTGACTTGCACGCTTTCGCCCACCTTGCTCAAACGAACCTGGTAACGCTCGGCACGGGTTTCGATCTCTTCCTTGGTCGGCGCGCTGCCGAACAATTTGCCGAAGAAACCTGGCTCGTCGTCCTTCTTCTCAGCCTTTTCAGCCACGTTGATGTAGTACAGGCCCAGGCTGCGGTTGATGTCTTCAACGCGCCAAGGGCCCTGCTCCAACGCGCGGCCAACACTGGCCCAGGCACGGTCGAGGTCTTCACCCAGGTTCAGCACGACGTTGCCACTGCCGTCTTCGGTGAGGCTGACGCGGCTAGGGGTGTCGTAATCACGGGCGGCGAGCAAGGATACGGAACCGCCCTTCTCGGAAATACGGCTCATGCTGGCGAGCATTTCGTCGACCAGCGCGGCGTCAACACCCGTGTTGACCGAACGTGGAGTGAAATCGACGTTGGCTGTGCTGCCTGCAGGACGCTCGGCGCTGACCACATAGACTTCGCTGGTGTTGCGCTGCACGCCTGGCTCGATGCGCACACGCACACGAGCTTCGCTGTCGGCGGCAACACCGCCCGCCAGCAGGCGCTGGGCCATGTTGGCGGACAGCTCGCGACCTTGCTGCCACGCGGTGGTGAACTCACCGGTCTGCGGGCGTTGCTGGTCGATGCTAAAACCGTTGTCCTGGAAGAACTGCACCGCCACCGGCCAGACCTCGGCAGGCGGACGCTGAGCCACGATCCAACGATTGTCGCCGCTTTTTTGCAGGCTGTAGTCGCTGGCATCGGCCACGGACATAATCGGCTGTGGGCGTGGCACTACGTACTCACCCTTGACCGTGTCGTCGGCAACGTTGCGTGGAATCGGCAGCAGCGGGTCAAGGCGCTTGGCGACATTGACATCAGGCGGCAGTTGCATCGGTTTGGTTGCTTGCGCTTCCAGGTAATCGCTGCCGCGGTCACGGAAGTAGCCTTCCGGGCCCCATACCCAACCGCAGCCACTGGTGCTGGAGATAATCAAGGCAAGTGCGGAAAGTCCGGCCAATCGCTTCATGCGTAGTGCTTCCTCAATTAAACCAGGACGCCGGACTGGCGCAGGGCCTGTCGCAGCGGTTCGTGACAGGCTTCGCTGAGGCGGGTGAGCGGCAGACGGATACCGTCCGGCATCAGGCCCATCTCAAACAGCGCCCACTTCACGGGAATAGGATTGGATTCGATAAACAGTGTCTTGTTGAGCGGCATCAGCTTCTCGTGGATCGCACGCGCGGTGGCTGCATCGCCCGCGATGGCGGCGGCACACATATCGCTCATGGCGCGCGGGGCCACGTTGGCGGTCACGGAGATGTTGCCCTTGCCACCCAGCAGGATCAGCTCGACAGCGGTGGCGTCGTCACCGGAATACACCAGGAAGTCGCTGCTCACGCCGGCCAGGATGTCCTTGGCGCGCTGCAGGTCGCCGGTGGCTTCCTTGATGCCGATGATGTTCGGCACGGTGGACAGGCGGATCACGGTCTCGGCCTTCATGTCGCACGCGGTGCGACCCGGTACGTTGTAGAGGATCTGCGGGATCTGCACGGCTTCGGCGATGGCTTTGAAGTGCTGGTACAAGCCTTCCTGGGTCGGCTTGTTGTAGTACGGAGTCACCAGCAGGCAAGCGTCGGCGCCGGCCTTCTTGGCGTTCTTGGTCAGCTCGATCGCTTCACGCGTCGAGTTGGCGCCCGTACCGGCAATCACGGCAATGCGGCCCGCTACGCGCTTGACCACGAATTCGATCACCTGGATGTGTTCTTCCACATCAAGGGTGGCCGATTCACCTGTGGTGCCGACCGCCACAATGGCGTTGGTGCCCTCTTGCAGGTGGAAGTCCACCAGTTTGCGCAGGCTGTCCCAGTCGAGACGACCTTGTGCATCCATGGGTGTGACCAGTGCCACCATACTGCCCGCAATCATGCAACCGCTCCTGCCGGAAAAAGAGAGCCGTAATGGTACTGGCGCCAAGATGCTTGTACAAGCGAAGTACCGCGTGAGGATGCGTTCTGGCGCAACTAAACGACGGGCAATGCCATCATTAGGCCAAAGCACCGCCCGAAGCGGGCTGATCACGCAATGAAAACGCCACCTCCTAGCCCTTGGCGACGCTTTTCGCTACCCTTGATCCTTTGATCGATACCGCCCACACGGTATCGACCGCTCATCGCTTTAGGAAGGCTGCATGTCCACCCCCACAGTTCGCGAACAATTCCTTGTTATCAGTGCCCTCGGCGCCAACCCCATGGAGCTGACCAACGTCCTGTGCCGCGCCAGCCATGAGAACCGCTGCGCCGTCGTGACCTCCCGCCTCACCCGCCATGGCGAGTGCAGTGCGCTGGTCCTGCAGATTTCTGGCTCCTGGGATGCCTTGGCGCGTCTGGAAACCGGCCTGCCAGGCCTGGCCAAGAAGCATGATTTCACCGTCAACGTGGTACGCAGCGCTGCCCTGGAAAACCGTCCCCAGGCCCTGCCTTACGTAGCCTATGTCAGCTCGGCCTACCGTTCGGACATCGTCAACGAGTTGTGCCAGTTCTTTATCGACCACAACGTCGAGCTGGAAAACCTGACCTGTGACACCTACCAGGCGCCACAAACCGGCGGCACCATGCTCAATGCCACCTTTACCGTGACCTTGCCGGCCGGTGTACAGATCAGTTGGTTGCGCGACCAGTTCCTGGATTTCGCCGATGCCCTGAACCTCGACGCCTTGATTGAGCCATGGCGCCCACAGAACCCAATGTAAGGAAGTACTTCTCTATGCCGGTAGCCATCGACACACCCGTGGCCGATTTCGAGGCCCAGGCCACCAGCGGCCAGACCTTCAGCCTTGCAGCCTTCAAGGGTAAGCAAGTGGTGATCTACTTTTACCCGAAGGACAGCACCCCTGGCTGCACCACCGAAGGCCAGGGTTTTCGTGACCAGTACGCCGCGTTCAAGGCCGCCAACACCGAAGTGTTCGGCGTGTCGCGTGACAGCGTGAAGTCCCACGAGAACTTCAAGGGCAAACAGGAATTTCCGTTCGAGCTGATCAGCGATAAGGACGAAGCGGTCTGCCAGCTGTTTGATGTAATCAAGTTGAAGAAGCTGTATGGCAAGGAATACCTGGGCGTGGATCGCAGCACCTTCCTGATCGACAGCCAAGGCGTCCTGCGTCAGGAATGGCGCGGCGTGAAAGTGCCGGGCCATGTTGATGCGGTTCTGGCGGCAGCGCAGGCGCTGAACAAGGCTTGATCTTGCCTCGATAAGGCCTTCAGGCCTTGCGCAACCAATAACGGTACACACCCTCGGCGGCGTCTTCATGCTCCAGGGTGTGGCCGGCCAGCTTGGCAAAGGTGCGAAAATCACGCTGGGAGCCGGCGTCGGTGGCAGTCACCTTGAGCACGGCACCACTGGCCATTTTATTGAGCTCCAGCTTGGCCTTGAGCAATGGTAAAGGGCAGTTCAGACCGCTGGCGTCGAGTTCGGCGTCACAGGCTACAGCGTCGGTCATGGTGTTACTCCAGGCAAACATTCAGGCTGCTTAGAATATCTGGTCCCAAGCTCAGTGTCCGGCTACAGTAAGCTCTTTGTCGAAAGGCTTTGTGCATGACTTTTTTGCGCCCTACCCTGCTGACGCTGGCCTGCCTGCTGGCCTCCCCGGCCTTCGCTGACGACCTGCCGTCACTTGGTGATGCCAGTTCTGCCATTGTCTCGCCGCAACAGGAATACCAACTGGGCCGCGCCTGGCTGGCCTACCTGCGCGGCCAGGTTTCGCAACTCAACGACCCGCAACTCAAGGATTACGTTGAAACCAGCGTGTACAAGCTGGTGGAGACCAGCCAGGTCAATGACCGGCGCCTGGAATTCATCCTGATCAACAGCCCACAGCTCAACGCCTTTGCGGCTCCCGGTGGGATCGTCGGGGTCAACGGCGGCCTGTTTCTCAATGCACAGACCGAAGGTGAATACGCGTCGGTACTGGCCCACGAACTGGCACACTTGTCCCAGCGCCACTTCGCCCGAGGCGTGGAAGCGCAATCACGCATGCAACTGCCGATGATGGCCGCCCTGCTTGGGGGCATTATCGCCGCTGCTGCGGGTGCCGGTGATGCCGGTATCGCCGCGATTGCCGGCTCACAAGCCGCCGCGATCCAGGAACAGCGCCGCTTCTCTCGCCAGAACGAGCAAGAGGCCGACCGCATCGGTATTCTCAACCTGGAGAAAGCCGGCTACGACCCGCGCTCCATGCCCACCATGTTCGAACGGCTGATGCGCCAATACCGCTTCGACGCCAAGCCGCCGGAATTCCTGCTGACTCACCCGGTAACCGAATCGCGTATCGCCGACACCCGCAACCGCGCCGAACAAGCCAAACCTGGCGGCAAGGAAGACAGCCTGCGCTATCAATTGATTCGCGCACGGGTGCAGCTCAAATACGAAGACACGCCAGGTCTGGCCGCCAAGCGCTTCCAGGCACAGCTGGATGAAAACCCTAAAAATGATGTAGCGCGTTATGGCCTGGCCATCGCCCAGATCAAGGGTACTCAACTCAAGGAAGCGCGGGAAAGCCTGGCGCCGTTGCTGGCCAAGGCGCCTAACGACATCACCTACAACCTGGCCCAAATCGAACTGGACATCACCAGCAACCGCATGCCGGATGCGCAGCAACGTACCGACCGCATGCTCACCCAGTACCCCAGCAACTATCCATTGAACCAGGTGCGGGTAGATCTGTTGCTTAAACAGAACCGTACCGCCGATGCAGAAAAGGCGCTGGACGGGCTACTCAAGTCGCGGCCGGACGATCCGGACGTGTGGTATCAGGTTGCTGAAACCCGCGGTTTGTCCGGCAACATTATTGGCCTGCATCAGGCTCGCGCTGAATATTTCGCATTGGTGGGGGATTTCCAACAAGCCATCCAGCAGTTGGACTTTGCCAAGCGGCGTGCTGGCAATAACTTCCCGCTGTCCTCGCGCATCGACGCCCGTCAGCGTGAGCTGATCGAACAGGAGCGCCTGGTGAAAGGCATGATGAGCTGAACCCGCCGCCCACAAAAAAGCCCCGCTGCCGTTAACCGGCAGCGGGGCTTTTTTATAGGTCTAGCGGATTACTCAGCCAGCTTGAAGGTGATGAAGCTGGCACGGCCTTGACGCAGGACGCGCATCGACACCGAGCGATTCTTCGGCAACGCCTTGGCGATGTCGGCGAACTCCTTGGTGGTATCGATTGCCTGGTTGTTCAAGTGGGTGATCACGTCACCCGGTTGCAGGCCGATCAAGGCGGCTGGGCCGTCCTGAACTTCCTTGATCACGACACCGCTTTGCAGGTCGAAGGTTTTCTTCTGTTCGGCGGTCAGTTCAACCACGGCGATACCCAGGCGGTTGCTGCTGCGTTCGGCACCTGGCTTGGCGTTGCCCAGGGCGTCCAGGGTCGCGCCTTCTTCCGGAATTGCCCCGACGGTCAGTTCGACGTTCTGGCGCTTGCCGTCACGAATCACTTCCAGCTTGGCTTTGCCGCCGGCCTTGAGCGCGCCGACCAAATGAGGCAAGTCTGCCGACATGATGATCGGCTGGCCGTTCATGCTCAGGATTACATCGCCCACTTTCAGGCCGCCTTTGGCCGCAGGGCCATTGTCCTGAATCTGCGCAACCAGGGCACCGGCCGGCTTGTCGAGACCGAAGGACTCAGCCAGGTCCTTGTTCACTTCCTGGATTACCACGCCCAACCAGCCGCGGCTGACCTTGCCGCCGCTTTTGAGCTGATTGGAGACATCCATGGCCACATCGATCGGGATCGCGAAGGACACGCCCATGAAGCCACCGGAGCGGGTGTAGATCTGCGAGTTGATCCCCACCACTTCGCCGGCCAGGTTGAACAGCGGGCCACCGGAGTTACCCGGGTTGATCGGCACGTCGGTCTGGATGAACGGTACGTAGTTTTCGTTTGGCAGGCTGCGACCGATGGCACTGACGATGCCTTGGGTAACGGTGTGGTCAAAGCCGAACGGTGAACCGATCGCGACCACCCATTGACCGGCTTTCAGGTCTTGAGACTTGCCCAGCTTAAGCACCGGCAAATCCTTGCCATCGATTTTGAGCAAAGCCACGTCGGAACGTGGATCGGTGCCAATCAGCTTGGCCTTGAGTTCACTGCGGTCGGCCAGGCGCACGAGAATCTCGTCGGCATCGGCAATCACATGGTTGTTAGTGAGGATGTAGCCGTCAGGCGAAATGATGAAGCCGGAGCCCAGGGACTGGGCTTCGCGCTGACCACCGCCACCACGGGGAGAGCGAGGTTGGGGCATCCCGCGTTCGAAGAACTCGCGCAACATGGGCGGCAAGCCTTCCAGGTCGGGCATCTGCTGGTTCGAGACTTTGCGATCCGGCAGCTTCTGCGTGGTACTGATGTTCACCACGGCAGGCGAGGCCTGCTCCACCAGCTGGGTGAAATCAGGCAGCTCGACCGCTTGCGCAGGTAAGGCCTGACCCAGCACCAGCACTGTGGCGACTATGGATAAGTAAGACTTCAAACGTGGTATCGACATACAGCTCCCGTTACGACGAGCAGGGTTAAGCGACAGGGTTCAATAAACGCCGGATACTGCGAGTGGCATTTTTGTTCCGCGAACAAACAAGGCCAGAGCCATCAAACCCTGACCTATAAAAAACATGGGAAGTTTTTGCAAGTGAAAATGCTGTCCAGAGATTTCATACGCCCAGCACCCAACGAAATTCGGGCCCAGATTGATAGACCAGGATGAACATAAGATTAACAATCTCAGGGCTTGGCGGCGGCTTTTTCACCACGCACCGACAACGCGATACGTTCAGCTGTGCCGATGGGAATTTCGCCCACCACCGTAACCATCATTTCGCCATCCACCGTATTCAATCGCCGGGATACTGCCACGGTCGGCCCAAGCTGAGCGCGGGTTTCATTTACATCAGCGCCATTGGCTGACTCAAGAAACACCGAAAAACGCGCGAGCCCATCGTCATACATCAGGCTGTCGACGGTAGATTTCGTTTGGGGATCTTTGCGCGTAGCGCTGCTGATCTGTTGGAAACCAGGCGGTAGCCAGTCCAGATGCCACTTTTGCGTGGCAGACATGTCAGGAGATTTAGCGGCGGACATTGTTACCGGCGAACAGTCGCTGCCGGGCTGCAAGCTCTGCTCAGAAGGAGTGGCCGAAGTATCCAGGCGGGTGAACTGAAAACGCTCCAGCAACTGCCCTTGGTCATTTAGCAGCAAGGACTTGAGCGGCAGCGCAGTTTCACGGTCCAAGTGTAATTCAAACCCATAACGGTAGGGGTCACGCGGGCTGATCGACACAATCACCGCATTACGACCGGCCACACGGGATTTGCCAATGACGGCCAGATCATAGAATGAAGTGAGTTTTTTTGGATCAAGAATACGCGAGGGTGCCTCAGGCGAATGACCGAGACCGGCAACCAACGTGCCACTGACACATTGTGCCCGACCATCAACCCTGACCGCTTCTTGGGCGGAGCCGTCAAGTTGCAACAATCGTTCACGGACATGACCATCCTGGACGCGGTGCCAGATGTCATGGGTTGAAAAACTGCCGTTACGTTCGTAGACAAACGTACCTTCGAAGCTTTGCTGCTGCTCTGCACGCCCAAGTCGAGTCAGCCAGTCTTGGGCTTCATCGGCATGGGCGGATAGTGCAAACCAACTACTGAGCAAAAGCGCAAGGAGCGGTATGGCGCGCATAGGGCTCCTTAGCGAATCAGCGGTTTTCCTGGCTTGCTGCGCGAGCGTATGGCAGAGCGCTTTCAGTGCCTTTGGCGGCCGATTCCTGCGCATGTTGACGCAGGTAGCCTGGAAGGCGTTGATCTTGCCAGCCGGATTGCCCCTGAAGTACACCATTGGCCATAGGGCCGGTGGTATCGGTGCTTTCCTTGTAGCCAGCCAGCACGGCCGGGCCTTTGACTTGCGGACCGGCCATGACCGGCTGCTGAGTCTGCTGGGCCAGCTCGTTGCCTGCGATCTCGTCCTGGTTGTACAGGCGAACGCCTGCCAACACAGCAACGGTCACCGAGGCGGCCACTGCCAGACGACCCAGGCTACGCCATGGACCACGCGAGGCTTTTGCCGGAACGGCTTCATCCGCCAGTGCAGCAGAAACGGCCGCAGCAATATCCAGACGAGGGATTAGGAGATCCTTGTGCATCACCGCCCGAGCGACTTGGTAACGAGACCAGGTATCACGGGTTTCGGCGTCATCAAATGCGTTGAGCACTCGACGAAGTTCCAGTTCATCCGCTTCGTTATCCATCACTGCGGACAGCGATTCCTGCAGGGCATCACGACTCATGGCGGTTCCTCTCTTGGCTGTCGCCGCTGTCTTTAGTTTTCCTGCAACAACGGTTGCAAGGCTTTGTCGATGGCTTCTCGGGCCCGGAAAATCCGTGACCTCACAGTCCCCACCGGACATTGCATGACGCTCGCAATGTCTTCGTAACTCAGACCATCGAATTCACGTAAAGTTAACGCCGTACGCAAATCTTCTGGCAGTTGCTGAATAGTGCGATGAACGGTGCCTTCGATCTCGTCGCGCAGCAATGCACGCTCCGGCGACTCGAGATCTTTGAGGCCGTGATCACCATCGTAAAATTCTGCATCTTCTGAACTGACATCACTGTCTGGTGGGCGGCGACCGCGTGACACCAGATAGTTTTTCGCCGTGTTAATGGCGATGCGGTACAGCCACGTATAAAACGCACTGTCACCGCGGAAATTTCCAAGTGCACGGTAAGCCTTGATAAAGGCTTCCTGTGCAACGTCCTGCGCTTCATGGGTGTCGTGCACAAACCGCACGATCAACCCGAGAATTTTGTGCTGGTATTTCAGCACTAGCAGATCAAATGCTCGCTTATCACCGCGCTGTACGCGCTCGACCAGCTGCTGATCCTCTTCCTGGGTTAGCATGAACACTCCTCGTTGTACTTGAAGGAGGCTTGCATAACTAAACGATCAGGCTTGCAAACATAGACTCGGGCTTTTCGCAAAAGTTCTCCCCCTTCAAGCAAGTTTCCGGCATGCACTGATTTGGCACACACGAAAAACGCAGCACGGTCGGTGCCGGCTGCGCGAATAATCTTGTCGCCGGTTTCGTGACGCGTCCAATGCTCCCGACGGGCCAATAAACTCAACGTTTTCCCAGCTTTCGGGCAACCTGCTATTGAGTCGGGGCTTATGCAAAAAGTTCCCGTCCCGCCAACCGGCCGTTTCCCAACGCTGCGCAGCATAATCTCACAATGCCACGAAGGCGTGGCTATTGTGCCGCTCCACCCCTCTATATACTAGTGGCCCGTGTGACCCTTTGATTCGCCGATCCAGGCGTCCTGTTTGCGCCCCCCTTTGGATCGCTTTTTGCGGAATCCGTCAAATGAGCCAACAGTTTCAACACGATGTCCTCGTCATCGGCAGCGGCGCCGCCGGCTTGAGCCTGGCCCTGACCCTGCCCAGCCATTTGCGTATAGCGGTTTTGAGCAAAGGCGACCTGGCCAACGGCTCGACCTTCTGGGCCCAGGGCGGCGTGGCTGCGGTGCTGGACGACACAGACACCGTGCAATCCCACGTCGAAGACACCCTTAACGCCGGCGGTGGCCTGTGCAACGAAGACGCCGTGCGCTTCACCGTCGAGCACAGCCGGGAAGCCATCCAATGGTTGATCGACCAAGGTGTGCCCTTCACCCGCGATGAACATGCCGGCAGCGACGACGGTGGCTTTGAGTTCCACCTGACCCGCGAAGGCGGCCACAGCCATCGCCGAATCATTCACGCTGCCGATGCCACCGGGGCCGCGATTTTCAAGACCCTGCTCGATCAGGCCCGCCAACGCCCCAACATCCAATTGCTGGAGCAGCGCGTCGCCGTCGACCTGATCACCGAAAAACGCCTGGGCCTGCCGGGCGAACGCTGCCTGGGCGCCTACGTACTGAACCGCACCAGCGGTGAAGTCGATACCTATGGCGCACGCTTCACCATTCTCGCCTCGGGCGGCGCCGCCAAGGTCTACCTCTATACCAGCAACCCCGACGGTGCGTGCGGCGACGGCATTGCGATGGCCTGGCGCTCGGGCTGCCGGGTCGCCAACCTGGAGTTCAACCAATTCCACCCCACGTGCCTGTATCACCCGCAGGCCAAGAGCTTTTTGATCACCGAAGCCCTGCGCGGCGAAGGCGCACATTTGAAGCTGCCCAATGGCGAACGCTTCATGCAGCGCTTCGACCCACGCGCCGAGCTGGCACCACGCGATATCGTCGCCCGCGCCATCGACCACGAAATGAAGCGCCTGGGTATCGACTGCGTGTATCTGGACATCAGCCACAAGCCCGAAGCCTTCATCAAGACCCACTTCCCGACCGTCTACGAACGCTGCCTGACCTTCAATATCGACATCACCAAGGGCCCGATCCCCGTGGTGCCGGCCGCGCACTACACCTGCGGTGGCGTGATGGTCGATCAGCATGGCCGCACCGACGTGCCGGGCCTGTATGCCATCGGCGAAACCAGCTTCACTGGCCTGCACGGCGCCAACCGCATGGCCAGCAATTCATTGCTCGAATGCTTCGTGTATGCCCGCTCGGCGGCAGCGGACATTCTTGAGCAACTGCCGCGCATCCCGGTACCAGCCGCCCTGCCCCGCTGGGATGCGAGCCAGGTCACTGATTCGGACGAAGACGTGATCATCGCTCACAACTGGGACGAGCTGCGACGCTTCATGTGGGACTATGTGGGCATCGTGCGCACCAACAAGCGCCTGCAAAGGGCGCAACATCGGGTGCGCTTGCTGCTGGATGAGATCGACGAGTTCTACAGCAACTATCGCGTAAGCAGAGACCTGATTGAATTGAGGAACCTTGCTCAAGTAGCGGAACTGATGATCAGGTCTGCCATGAAACGTAAGGAATCTCGGGGTCTGCACTACACGTTGGACTATCCAGAGCTGCTGCCAGAGGCGAAGGATACGATCCTTACACCCGACAAATGAGGCACGTTAGGAGCCATAGCGTAGCACCATGGGGCCCCAGTTTGTAACAGCTTTGGCGCACATTTGTCCCAACGCTGAGGTCCTTATCACCTGCCCGCAAGGGTCCTTATCGTGCGCCTGAGCGAGCATGCGAGGGCCTATGGGGGTAAGCGCGCAGGTTAGTAGTTACAGGTGGTCACTCAGATTTTTGTGCCAGATCCTCATGAGGTGCCCTTGAGGCACCCATACAGCCAGAAGGCCACATGAACACCAACGCAGGCCCGTAGGCCGCGCTAAACGTGTCCATGAAGTTGTCCTAAGAGTTAAGGGATCGGTGAACCGTCAGGTTTGTGAGACCGTATTGAGTGGCAATCTCAAGGATGCCCTCATAGGATTTAGGCCAGCCTCCACCACTTGAGTCGTTGGTGGCCCCTGACTGGAGCAGGGCAAAGCAAACGGCTGCATATGGGGTCAGGTGATCGACTTGTATCTTCGTAACCACCCGTTTGTCCTTGTAGGTATAACAGAGAGTAAAACTCATGGCTGGCCTTGCCGTAACATGGTCGATGCCCAAGCATAGCAACTAAACAGCTCGCCCATGAGGCCCATTACGGACCTCATGGATACAGCGGGTGTTACGGCTTGACGACCACACGGGTGATCAGCGGAAAGTCTACGGTCTCGACCTGAAGTTTCTCAGTAGGGTCCGCTGGGTTTGCCAGCTTCAGCTTGACCTTGGCCTGAGCCATTACGTCAGCGATACCGGTGATTTCGATGTCCCAGCCCTGTACCGAGGCGTTACGGCTGGCGAGGATTGACCACACATCACCGTCGTTACCTTCACGGAACGACAGGGAGGCGAAGCCTTTAGGGAGCATGAAGACGCCACGGTTGCCATCCGAATAGAACTGGGTACGGCAGCCCAACAGGTCCTCAATATCATCTACGCCTGCACGCTGGGCAGCACGCTCAAGGATTGCCTGTTCGGTCATGTGCATCAGCAGCACGAAGTCACTCAGGGAGTTGCCCACTGAGTGGTTGATGCTCAGTGTTAGTTGGTCAATCCAATCCTCAGCACGATCACGTGGTCCAGTGCCAGCAATGGTGACTTCCTTGACCTCGACACTTGGGGACTTCAGGAGAATGTCCACGATGGTAGAGCCGCACGCTTTCTCAAAGTCCTGCATGGCCTTATCCAGCATTTGGCCGATGGAGTTGCTGGTGAAACCTGCCACCACATGAGCATCTAACAGAGTCATACGGTGCGAGAAGAACGCGGCGGTATCAGTGGGCTCCGTAAAGATCACGTCACCGGCAACAGCTTCACCCTTTGTAATGGTCGAGGTGTCGTAGATCGACTTACGTGGGTCGAACTCGACGTTGCGGTCGACCATGTTGACCAGTTGCACAGGGGTCGGCTCAGTGCCCTTAGGTCGAAACTCACACGGGATAGCATCAACGGCGTTCTGGTGCCATTCGCCACCATTAAAGAAGTCGTCAAGGACCGCAACGATACCTTCAGCGGCGACGCTGCCGTCACTGCATGGGGCGCTTGTGGATGCCTGGGTGTTGAACTGAAGGTTACCACCATTGCCCCACACGGCCTGCTCATAGGCAGTCGGTGCGCTGTAACGGTCAGTGTTCTCGCGGTGGTCGGCGGATTTGAAAGCGTTCTGTTTACGAGTAGGCATGATTGAGTATCTCCTGAAAGTTTACTTGAAGGGGTTCAACGGGACGCCAACAAGAGCCAGCGCCACCGGAGGCAAGACGGTGTGAGTCAGTAGGTTGCCCGTGAGTCATTCCCACGAGGACCATGAGGACCGGCCATTAGCGGCACGGATAGCAGCACCACGTGCACGGTATTCAGCCTCGCGGGCCTCACGCTTGGCACGGCGACGGGCGACCTCAAGGGCCGTAGGGGTCGCATAGGAAGCAACGCGCTCAGCATGGGCACGAGACTCAGCTAACTGGCGCTCACGCTCGGCTGCTGAATGGGCCTCACGAGCACGAACTGCTCGGACCACAGCGGGGAACGCATCAGCGATCAGACCAGCGTCAAGGTATTGCTTAACGATGGCCTCACGGGCCGAATCATTCTTACCTGCACCAGCGATCAGCCCAGACAGCATCACGCCTTCAGCGAAGGTACGGGTCACGCTCTGGCCTTGGACTTCAACAGTTTCGGGCGTTACGTTTTGAATGTTCAATTGCATGGTAGGTGTCTCCTAAATTCGAGACATTGATTCATGGCCCTGCCGCATAGAGGCAACGTGACCAGATGGCAAGGAGTAGCCGCACGGACCTCTCAAGGACATGATCAATATCTTCTGGGTTTGGGTTGGTGCGATCACGGGTCTGTAACTTGGCGGGGTGTGATCTTGGTGCCGATGGCGGACGGCGTTACAGTAGATGGATGATGCGTTGAGCTTTCCCTAAAGGGACCTTTAAGCGTGCACGGAGTACCGCGTCGATGTGGAGCGATGGTGACCCGATGATCGACTTAACGAAGGCGCTCAGACCGGGGTGATTGGCTTCGAGGTGGGCCAGTAGGGAATCCAAATGGACCCCGCATGATGACTCGCAATAGAAGCTGTTACGGGCACGTCGATCACGCCAGATGCCACGGAGGGTCAGCAACTTCACGCGGGACGCGGGGGTGACGCACAGGGCATTGAGCTGGTCGAGGAATGAACTGCTCATAGCTGTGCCTCCTTGCATGCACGGCCCCAGCGATCCACACGGGATGCCTGAGCGGCCTTCTTAGCTTTGGCCTGAGCGGCCTTGGCTTCAGCTACGCCGACGTTGATGGTCTCAGTATTTGCACGCAACCAGTCAAGGCCACGGGGTTTGACCCTCCAGCCTTCACGGTTGCCGAAGTCCGATGAGATCGCCACAAAGGCGCCTGATGAGAAACCTTGCTGCTTTGGTCGGATCTGACCAGTACGGCTACCAAAATCGTCACAGACGTGAACGAACATCGTCCCCTTTGCGAGAAATTCAAGAGCAAGTCGAGGCTGTTGAATACCAGCCACACGGCAAGCCTCGGTCCATGTCAGACCCGCGCCGCGAGCCTTCATGTCGAGAGTCGTAGCCTTGGGCATGTTTGCGTCCAGAAGGGCATCTTTATGGCGCAGCTCACGGACGGCACTGTTACGCATGGCGATGAACGCACGAATGACCATCAGGTAAAAGTCGGTTGAAACCCACATGGCGTATGCAATTGCGCCCTCTTCTGTTGCAAGGGTCCCGTTACCGTGGGAGACATGCAAATTTGCATCTTTGATCAGGGCAGCTTGAACAGCATTACGCCACTGACCCGGTTCCCGAACATTCAGAGTCTTGGCGATCTCGTTGAGATTCCACATTCCATCTTCGTTCGGCTTGAAGGTCTGCCCCTCAATCACGATAGGCAGCAGGTCAGTTTGGTTATTGGTGTTGGCCAGCATAGTAGTGGACTCCTTTTGAATGCTCCCTGAGTTCGCTCCCACAGGCCGACCGTCAAGGCCCCACTACGGGCATCGACCATGGCTCAAGAAGCATTCAGAAAGACTTGACGTTGATAAAAGCCCAGCGACGGGCGTAGAGGAATTCAGAACGACCGATTAGCTTAGCGGTCTGTCCCTGTTCTTGTGAGGGTTTTTAATCTGGTCATACTGGAGTACCAACGAGCCGCTACGGTCACACTTCTACAACCACGACATCGAAGGTAGACCCAAGATCTTAATGATCGACCTTAAGGTAACTCTAAGAGCATTCTCTTTAAGGTTTTATTATTTATAGAACTAAACCAATAAAACTTAATCTTAGAGTCATCTTGTAGAGATCTTTAAGTTAAAAGGCCCCTTTATACTGTGCGATCAGAGATAGGAGGCCCAAACCTATCAAGGGTCTATTCACACGAAGCGCGCAGACAGAATCGCTACAGCGGACCTGATGCTGGTCCCGCAGATCCCGTTAGGGCTGCGCTTGGTGGTCATGACGTCTTGGATATTGGGCTACCTGAAAGAGGTAGCGGTGGTCACTGGACGTACACGCCTTGCCCGCAGAGGGCCACCTTGAGGTGACCTTGCGGCATCTTGAAAGGAAAGCAACGCTGATTTAGCCTGTCCCTCTTTGGGTGAGGGTTTTTAAATCTTCGTCGAACGTGCTGCCAACTTGTTAGTTAAGCCACACGCTACAACTGGCTACGCTGTCTCCGACCACTCCGCCCTGTAAGACGCAGTTCGCTGATCGACGGACTCACCTGCTGCTTCACCCAGCCCCAAATTGCTTCGGACCGTGGTACCGATAAGGAATAGCGCTCAGAGCACAAACTAAATCTAAGCCATCCCGCTATACCGTTTGTAAACTTTTAGCGGACACTGAATTTTTTTGCTCAGCCACTCGAATAGCTCGTTACCTCCAGAAAGCATACCTTCCTCGAACTCATCAAAGCCGAAGAGCTTCGCCGCTTCCGAATCTGACTTAAGTGCCATGCGCACTACGTGATATTGCGCCACCGCCGCGCTTGCATCTTCTTCACCATAGAACACGCAAAAAATAAGCTCCAGCGCATTAAGCTCGAATGGACAGCCTCGACTTTGACTGGCTGCATCATAAAAACCACTTATATAGCCCATCAGCCAAAGATCAATAATCGGTTTTCCGTCGTTGGTCCAGTGAACTAATGGAGGATTTCCTCTATCTTCACCACCGCAGAGTAACTGGTACTGCGCCTTGAGCGCCGAGCACACATCAGCTACAAGGTCTGTCACCGCTGGACTACTCACAGGGTAAACCTTCGGCGCTGGCTCGCTCCGCCTCTTAAAAAAACTCATTAGGCCCATTTGCAATGGATTCCTTTCAACCCGTAATGGCTGAAGGCTACCACATACCCAGCGAATCTCCTGAAGCCCGCACACCATAAGCACCATTGAGGCGCTCGCATTGCCTCCGTACAGATCGAACGCCAGCGACCCTCGAATCAGCCTTCTGATAATGCCTCAATCAGAGCTTCGGCCATTCGCTTTACCTCAACCGCACTCCCAGCCCCGTACAGGTCATAACTGATCGACCCCGAGGCGTGCCCCAAGATGGACTCAGCGGTCCCCACAGGCACCTCAGCGGCCTTCAGGGCACCGGCCAGAGAGTGACGCAACGAGTGGAAGGTCTGGGTCCGATCAGCTTTCAAGCTCAAGACATCCCGTAGCGCCCCATTAAGCACGTTCGAGAACTGACCAGCTCCCAAGGTGAACAGCCGAGAGTCGGCCTTCCTGACAAACTCAAGGAACGCCTGAAGATCAAAACCATAAGCGCCATCAGTCAGAGGCACAACACGGAGAGCATTCTTGGTCTTGACCGTCTTGCCATCGTTCCTATTAATGTCGATGACCCACACGCCGCTGACCTGTTTAACGTCAGCCTTGGTCAACTGCCTAAGCTCCTCAATACGGGTCCCAGTGATCACCCCAAGGGACAACGCCCAGCGCTGCCATGCGTCCACAGGAAGGGACTTAGCGTGAGCCATTAGGGCCTTTACCTGATCCTGAGAGAACGCCTCACGGGAACTGTCAGCGCCTTTCGTTGGCTTCAGACCCTTATCAAAACTCTTGTCGAGGTAACCGTTATTCACAGCCCAATCCATGACCGTCGATAGCCGGGTCAGCAGCTTCTTAACCGTCGAAGGCTTACGGTCCTCAAGGAGCTTGTTCCGAAGGTTCTTCATGTCCTCCCGTGTGTGGGTCTTCATGTCCAAGTCGCCAAGGATCGTGCCGATAGCCTCACACGATGACTTCACGTCCCGCATGGTGCTGACCTGAATGCTGTCTTTGCGTTCCGCCATGTAGAGCGCGGAGAGGTCCTTGAATGTCAGACCTGAAAGAGCACTTACAGATAAGGGCAGGGAGAGGGCCACAGACGTGCCACAAGATTCGCCATTGAGGTCCTTCACGATCTCGACCAGTTTCCCCGACCGGCCCCGCATACGCTCCTGCGAAGCCTCAAGGATCTCAAGGGCCTTACTCACTGCCCGTTGCTGATTGATGCTCAGGGGCAACTTTGCGGATGCCTTACGCAACGCCAAGTGATGCTCATCGTTGATCATCTCGTAAGCGACCAGTGAGCTGTCACCGTGTGCCATCGTCAGGTTGTACTCAGCGAACTCAATCAAGCGCTCACGGAGTTCGTCCCATGACGCCTCAGGGTTGTCCAAGTGGTAAGCCTTGAGAGTCGAAAGAATGTCGTCGGAGATGGTCATTGCGGTGGCCTTGTCGGTAGTCCTAAGTGACAGCGTGAAGAAGCCCTTAACGGTTCCTTGAGGGCGAAGGCGAAGGTAATAGCGACCAGACCGGCGATAGTGGTACGGCTTGGCGAGCGCAGTTTGTAACAGGTTTGTCCCACTTGGGGAGTGGTGGTTGACGGTCATCGGCTGAAACCCCTGTATCCATTGGGTTTAGCCTCACAGGGTCGAGTTCTACAGCAACTATAAGGTCAGCCGCGACCTGATCGAATTGCGCAACCTGGCCCAAGTGGCCGAGCTGATGATCCGGTCGGCCATGGAGCGCAAGGAAAGCCGCGGCTTGCATTACACCCTCGACTATCCACAGATGCTGCCCGAAGCCCGGGACACTATCCTGGTGCCAACCACCTACGCCGGCTGAACTTCAGGCGTACCCGCAGGCGCCGGTGCACATCGGCGGCCTGTGCATCCCTTGGCACGCAGATGGACCGCACTCGCCGTTCACCCTGCGCCCGGTAACGCAACACCACGATCAGCGGCAACGCCAGGCTGTCGGGCCGCAGTTGCACAGGGTGCCACCCGCGTGCGGCGCTCCATAATTGCCAGCCATCGTCGTCACGGCGCAGGCCACGAATCGACGAACGGTGAGTGAGCAGAATTTGCCGCGGTAACACCCAGGCACAATGAGCCAGGCATAACAGGATGCCCAGGCTTGAGTAAGGCAGGTTTAGAACCAGCAGGCTGCCCAGCGCGATCAGTTGGGCAAGCACATAGGCCGCCAGCAACAGCCGCGAGGCCTGCCAGCGGCATTCGAAACGATTACTTGGGCTGGACACGGTCCAGGATCATCCGAACCATGCGCTGCAGCTCCGGGTCTTCGGATTCGGCGCGCTCCATGAACCAGCCAAACATGTCCTGGTCTTCGCACGTAAGCAACCTGACGTAGAGGTCGCGGTCCACCTGATTGAGCGTCGCGTACACCTCTTTGGTGAAAGGCACCAGCAACACATCCAGCTCCAGCATGCCGCGACGGCTGTGCCAGTAGAGGCGATTGATTTCTACATCTTCGACCATGGAGCCCTCCTAAAATAGAGCGCAAGTATACAGCCCAGGCGACACCGGAACAGTCGGCTTTGGTCGACCGCGACGAAACTATGCATTTGCCGGACGCCCCTCTATGATGCACCCATGACTTTTTGACCTGCGATGACCCATGGCTGACTCCGCTTTTTTCTGCTCCCTGTCCCACGAAGGCGTTCTCGCCGTCCGCGGCTCTGATGCTGCCAAGTTCCTGCAGGGCCAACTGACCTGCAACCTCAATTACCTGAGTGAAACCCAGGCCAGCCTGGGCGCGCGCTGCACGCAAAAAGGCCGGATGCAGTCGAGCTTCCGCATCCTGCTGCAGGGTGATGGCGTACTCCTGGCCATGGCCACCGAGTTGCTTGAACCGCAGCTGGCAGATTTGAAAAAGTACGCGGTGTTCTCCAAATCCAAGCTCACCGACGAAAGCGCTGCCTGGGCGCGCTTCGGCCTGGCGAACGCAGACGCGGCCCTGAGCGCCCTGGGTCTCGCGCTGCCGGTCGAGACCGATAGCGTGGCGCGCAACGAAGCATTGATCGCCGTCCGCGTTTCCCCGGGCCGTGCCGAACTCTGGGTACCTGCCGAACACGCCGACGCCGTGCGCAGCCAATTGGCCGCGCAGTTGCAACAAGCTCAATTGAATGCCTGGCTGCTTGGTCAGATCCGTGCCGGTATCGGCCAGGTGATGCCCCAGACGCGCGAGTTGTTCATCCCGCAGATGCTCAACCTGCAGGCCGTGGGTGGCGTCAGCTTCAAGAAAGGCTGCTACACCGGCCAGGAAATCGTCGCGCGCATGCAGTACCTGGGCAAACTCAAGCGGCGCCTGTATCGCCTGAGCCTGGAGGCCGACGAACTTCCCGAGCCAGGCACGCCGCTGTTTTCCCCCAGCCATAACAGCGCAATCGGCGAAGTGGTCATCGCGGCAAAAGCTGACCAGTCGATTGAACTTCTCGCTGTGCTGCAAGCCGAAGCTGCCGACAGTGGCGACGTGCGCTTGGGCACCTTGGAGGGCCCGGGCTTGCACCTGCTTGACCTGCCCTACCAACTGGACCGTGATCGCGAGATCCAGCGTTAATCGCCGTACTTTTTTGCAGCACCCTAGAGAGCATGAATGAACAAGCTGGCGGAAAAAGTCCAACAAGCGTTGGTAACGGCCATCGACAACGATGACCTGGTTCTGCCGACATTGCCGGAGGTGGCCCTGAAAATTCGCCAGGCCGCCGAAGACCCGGACATCAGCATCAGCCACCTGAGCAAAGTGATCAGTCGTGACACGGCCCTGTCGGCGCGCCTGATCAAAGTGGTCAACAGCCCGTTGCTACGGGCCAGCCAGGAAGTCACCGACCTGCACACCGCCATCACCCGGCTTGGTACCAACTACAGCAGCAACCTGGCCATCGGCCTGGTGATGGAGCAGATCTTTCACGCCCGCTCCGAGGTGGTCGAACAGAAAATGCGCGACGTGTGGCGCCGCAGCCTGGAGGTGGCGGGCGTGAGCTACGCCTTGTGCCGTCGCCACAGCCACCTCAAGCCAGACCAGGCGGCCCTGGGTGGCCTGGTGCATCAGATCGGCGTGCTGCCGATCCTCACGTATGCCGAGGATCACTATGAGCTGCTGGCCGACCCCGTCAGCCTCAACCACGTCATCGACAGCATCCACCCGGTGCTGGGCGACAAGCTGCTGCGGGTCTGGGACTTTCCCGAGATGCTGGTGAACGTGCCAGGCCAATACCTGGACCTGACGCGCGACTCTGCAAGCCTGGACTACGTCGACCTGGTGCAGGTCGCCGCGCTGTACTGCCACCGCGGCACCGACCATCCCCTGGGGACCGCGCCGATTGCCACATTGCCGGCCATCACGAAGTTACGCATAGACCTGCACAGCGACGCCCTGCGCAGCGAACTGGACGAAGCGCGCTCGATGTTTTACTGATCAACCCGCGATAAAACTCACGCGCACCTTAAGCCCCGCCAGCTCGCCATCATGCAGGCTGATCTGCGCCAGGTGCGCACGGCAAATCTCCCCGACAATCGCCAGCCCCAAGCCCGACCCCATGCCCTGCTGGCTGCGTCGATAAAAGCGCTCGAATACCCGGTCCCGCTCATCCAGCGGGATGCCGGGGCCGTCATCCTCCACCTCCAGCACCGCCGGGGCCGTCACGCGCAGAATCACATTGCCGCCGGGCGGGGTATGGGCCAAGGCGTTATCCACCAGGTTACTCAGCAGCTCATTCAACAGCGTCGGTTCGCCGCGCAGCCATACCGGCTCGTCGGCCTCCAGCGCCAGGGCCACGCCCCGCGCGTGGGCCAGCGGCGCCATGGCCATACCGAGCTCACGGGCCAATTGGCTCAAATCGAGCAGTTGCGCACCGCCTTCGGCAATGGCGCGGGCACCGTTTTCGATGCGGGCCAGGGACAACAATTGATTGGCCAGGTGCGTCAGCCGGTCGGTGCCCTGGGCGGCCGTTTCCAGGGTGTTGCGCCAGGTGGCGGGTTCTTCGGCACGCAAGCCCAGTTCCAGCCTGGCCTTGAGCGCCGCCAGGGGGGTGCGCAGCTCGTGGGCAGCGTCGGCAATAAACTGCGCCTGGCGCTCGAACTGCCCGCGCAGACGTTCGGTGAAATGGTTGAGTGAGCGTACCAGTGGGCCGAACTCGTCCTGAACTTCCACCAAGGGCAGGGGCCGCAGATCATCAGGCTGGCGCTCTTCCACCGCTGTACGCAGGCGTTCCAGCGGGCGCAGCGCGGCGCTCACCGCGAACCACACCAGCAATAACGCACCGATGGCGAGCATGCCCAGGCGCAACAAGGTGTCGGCCATCAGGCTGCGGGCCATGGCCACCCGGGCTTCGTCGGTCTCCGCAACACGAATTTCGGCCATGCCGTTCATGTTCGGTTCCGAGACGGCCTTGAGCAGGCTCACCACGCGCACAGGCTGGCCCAAATACATGGCGTTGTAGAACCGCGCCAAGGCCGGGTAATCGTCGGTGCGGGGCGTGCCGGGCGGCGGGCCGGGCAGGTTTTCGTAACCGGAAATCAGTTTCTGATCAATATCATTGACCTGGTAATAAATGCGCCCGGCACTGTCGTAGGCAAAAGTGTCCAGGGCCACATAGGGCACATTGGCGCTGAGGGTGCCGTCCACCTGGGTCAAACCGGCGGCAATGGTGCGTGCCGAGGCCAGCAGCGTGCGGTCATAAGCGGTGTCGGCGGCTTCGCGACCGTTCCAATAAGCGCTCATGCCGCTGGCGAGCATCAACAACACCAGCAATAACGCAAGGTTGCACAGCAAGCGCCAGCGCAGGCTGCTGGGCTTATGCATCACGGGCTTCCAGCAAATAGCCAAGGCCGCGGAAGGTGACGATGGCGATGGGTTGGCCATCGAGCTTCTTGCGCAGGCGATGCACGTAGATTTCGATGGCGTCGGGGCTGGCCTCCTCGTCCAGGCCGAATACCTGGGAAGCCAATTGCTCCTTGCTCATCACCCGCCCCGGCCGGGCGATCAAGGCTTCGAGCACCGCTTGTTCTCGGGAGGTCAAGGTCATCAGCTCGCCTGCGACCGTGAAGCGCCGAGTGTCGAGGTCGTACACCAGCACACCGCAGGTTTGCTGACGCTCGCCGCCCAACACGCTGCGCCGCAACAGTGCCTTGACCCGTGCTTCGAGCTCCGTGAGTTCAAACGGTTTAGCCAGGTAGTCATCGGCGCCCAGGTTCAGGCCGTGCACGCGGTCTTTTACATCACTGCGAGCAGTCAGCATCAGCACCGGCAGGTTTTTTCCACGTGCCCGCAAACGCGCGAGCACCTCGAAACCATCCAGGCGCGGCAGCCCAACGTCCAGGATCACCGCGGCGTATTCCTCGCTGCTCAAGGCCAGGTCCGCCGCCACGCCGTCATGCAACACATCAACGGTCAAACCCATGCTCTTGAGCGCTTGGGCGACACTTTCGGCGAGCTGCAGATGGTCTTCAACCAGGAGGACACGCATGGATTTCTACCTCATTCAGGGGTGGTCGGCGCCACGCTTTGCCCGGCAGTTTACAGCCGCAACCTGGCCTGTGAAGCCCGAAAACATTGAAAGGCGATTGAAAGGTTAGTGAAAGCTTCGCCCTTTAGCATCCAACCACGGTGGTCTATGCCCGCCGAGTTGCCTGACCCGTAGCGCCCGAAAAACGCCTCGAAGCGTTTTCGCCAAAATAAGAACAATAACGGAGTACACCACGATGCTGTCGACCCAGCCACAGGCTTGCCCGCCTGTTCGCTCTTGCCGTCTGACCCACACCGCCCTCGCCAGTGCCGCTGCCCTTGCCGGCTTTGCGCCGCTCAGCCAGGCTGCCTTCTTCGAAGACAGTAGCGCGACCCTGGAAACCCGCAACATGTACTTCAATCGCGACTTTCGCGACGGTACCAGTGCGCAGCAATCCAAGCGCGACGAATGGGCCCAGGGCTTCATGCTCAACCTGCAATCAGGCTACACCGACGGCACCGTCGGCTTTGGCGTGGATGCGCTGGGCATGCTCGGCGTCAAGCTCGACTCCAGCCCCGACCGCACCGGCACCGGCCTGCTGCCGACCCACGATGACGGCCGCGCCGCCAACGAGTACGCCAAGCTGGGCCTGACCGGCAAAGTGAAAATCTCGGCGACTGAGCTGAAAATCGGCTCGCTGATCCCCGAACTGCCGATCCTCAAGCCCAACGACGGGCGCATCCTGCCGCAGACCTTCAACGGTGGCTTGATCACCTCCAAGGAATTCAAGAACCTGGTGTTCACCGGTGGCCGCCTGGACAAAGCCAAGGACCGCGACGACACCAACTACGAAGACATCGCGCTCAATAACAAGAACAGCCGCTTCCTCAGCGGTGCCACCGGCAAGCACTTCAACTTCGGTGGCGTCGACTACAAGTTCGCCGACAAGATCACCGGCAGCTACCACTTCGCCCAACTCGACGACGTGTATCGCCAACACTTCTTCGGCATGGTCGCCTCACGCCCGATGGGCCCTGGCACTTTCGCCGCCGACCTGCGGCTGGCCATCAGCGATGACACCGGCTCGGCCCGCGGCGGCAATATCGACAACAAGTCACTCAACGGCTTGTTCAGCTATGCCCTCAATGGCCATAAGCTCAGCGCCGGCTACCAGCACATGTCCGGCGACAGCGCCTTCCCATATGTGGATGGCAGCGACCCGTACCTGGTCAACTTCGTGCAGATCAACGATTTTGCCGGCGCTGAAGAACGCTCCTGGCAGGCACGTTACGACTACGACTTCGCCAAGCTGGGCATTCCTGGCTTGAGTTTCATGAGCCGTTACCTCTCGGGTGACAACATCAAGCTCAAGAACGGCGAGACCGGCAAGGAGTGGGAACGCAACAGCGAGATCAAGTACGTGGTGCAAAGCGGCACGTTCAAAGATGTGGCCGTGCGCCTGCGTAACGCCACCTATCGTTCCAACTACTCGGCCCGTGATGCGGATGAAATGCGCTTGCTGGTCAGCTATAGCGTCGCACTTTGGTAGTACCCCTCATAACAACAACGATGGAGATCGCCATGACCCCTTCACTGCGTAAATTTGCCCTCGCCGCCGGCTGCATGCTGTTCGCCGGCCAACTGCTGGCCGCCGACGAACCCAAGCGTCCGGAATGCATCGCCCCGGCCTCCCCTGGCGGCGGTTTTGACCTGACCTGCAAACTGGCGCAAAGCGCGCTGGTGAACCAGAAGCTGCTGACCAAGCCGATGCGTGTGACCTACATGCCAGGCGGCGTGGGCGCGGTGGCCTACAACGCGGTCGTCGCCCAGCGCCCTGCAGATGCCGGCACGTTGGTCGCCTGGTCGAGCGGTTCGTTGCTGAACCTGGCCCAGGGCAAGTTCGGCCGTTTTGATGAAAGCGCCGTGCGCTGGTTGGCGGCAGTGGGCACCAGCTATGGCGCCATCGCGGTGAAAAGCGACTCGCCCTACAAGACCCTCGATGACCTGGTTAAAGCCCTGAAGAAAGACCCAGGCAGCGTGGTGATCGGCTCCGGCGGCACCGTCGGCAGCCAGGACTGGATGCAAACCGCGCTGATCGCCAAGGCCGCCGGGATCAACCCGCGCGAACTGCGTTACGTCGCCCTTGAGGGTGGCGGTGAAATCGCTACGGCTCTGCTGGGGGGGCACATCCAGGTGGGCAGTACCGACATCTCCGACTCCATGCCGCATATCCAGAGCGGCGATATGCGCCTGCTGGCGGTGTTCTCCGAGCAACGCCTGGATGAGCCGGAAATGAAGGACATCCCGACCGCCAAAGAGCAAGGCTACGACATCGTCTGGCCGGTGGTGCGTGGCTTCTACCTGGGGCCAAAGGTCAGCGATGCCGACTACGCCTGGTGGAAAGACGCCTTCGACAAACTGCTGGCTTCCGAGGAGTTCGCCAAGCTGCGTGACCAGCGCGAGCTGTTCCCGTTCGCCATGACGGGCCAGGAGCTGGACACCTACGTGAAGAAACAGGTGGCTGACTACAAAGTGCTGGCCAAAGAGTTCGGCCTGATCCAGTAATCGCTCCTCTTTTTGTGTAATGCCCCTGTAGGAGCGAGCTTGCTCGCTCCTACAGGGGCCTTGGAGTTTTCTATGCTCTTACAACGCATTTTCGCTGCCGTGCTGTTACTGGCCTGTATCGGCCTGGCGCTCATGGCCTGGCCGTATCAAGCGGCCTTTTCCTACGAACCTGTAGGGCCCAGGGCCTTTCCCCTGCTGCTGCTCGGGCTGATGGGCCTGGCGCTCATCTACATGATGATTCGCCCGCAGGCGACCAAACACACCGACGATGAACCCGCGCTGGATCAACCCACGTTGATCAAAATCGGCATCTGTGTGGCCCTGCTGCTGGTGTTTGCCGGCACATTCGAATCCTTGGGTTTCATTCTCAGCAGCATGCTGATCGGTATTCCGATGGCACGGCTGTACGGCGGCCGCTGGTTGCCCAGCGTGGTGATCATCACCTTGATGAGCGTCGGTCTTTATCTGCTGTTCGATAAAACCATGGACGTACCGTTGCCCCTCGGCCTGCTCGACGTTCTGGAGAACTGACATGGATACTTTTGGCTATTTGGGCCAGGGTTTCGGCGTTGCGCTGAGCCCCTATAACCTGGTGACCGCGTTGTGCGGCACCCTGATTGGCACCGTGGTCGGCCTGTTGCCGGGCCTGGGCCCGATCAACGGCGTGGCACTGTTGATCCCCATCGCCTTTGCCCTGGGCTTGCCGCCCGAGTCGGCGCTGATCCTGCTGGCAGCCGTGTACCTGGGTTGTGAATACGGCGGCCGCATCAGCTCGATTCTGCTGAACATCCCGGGCGAAGCCTCCACTGTGATGACCACCCTCGACGGCTACCCGATGGCCCGCAAAGGCCTGGCCGGCGTGGCACTGTCGTTGTCGGCCTGGAGTTCGTTCATTGGGGCGTTTATCGCCACCTGCGGCATGGTGCTGTTCGCCCCGCTGCTGGCCAAGTGGGCAATTGCGTTCGGCCCGGCGGAATATTTTGTCTTAATGGTGTTTGCGATTGTCTGCCTGGGCGGCATGGCCGGTGACAAACCACTGAAGACTTTTGTTGCGGCGCTGATCGGCTTGTTCCTTTCCTGCGTGGGCATCGACGCCAACAGCGGTGTGTACCGCTTTACCGGCGACAATATTCACCTGACCGATGGCATCCAGTTCGTGGTGTTGGTACTCGGCCTGTTCTCCATCAGCGAGATTCTCCTGCTGCTGGAAAAAACCCATCGTGGCCAGGAAGCAGTGAAGGCCACCGGGCGCATGATGTTCAACGTCAAGGAAGCCTTATCGGTACTGACCGTGAACCTTCGTTGCGGCGTATCGGGTTTTATCATCGGCGTATTGCCGGGTGCGGGTGCGACCATGGCCTCGGCCGTTGCCTACATGACCGAGAAACGCATCGCAGGCGCCAGCGGCAAGTTCGGCCAAGGCGACATGCGCGGCCTGGCCGCCCCTGAAACCGCCATTGGCGCATCGGTCTGCGGCGCCATGGTGCCGATGCTGACCCTCGGCGTTCCTGGCTCCGGCACCACAGCGGTGATGATCGGCGCCCTGTCGCTGTACAACATCACTCCCGGCCCACTGCTGTTCCAACAGCAACCGGACATTGTCTGGGGCCTGATCGCCTCGTTGTTCATCGCCAACATCATGCTGGTCGTGCTCAACATCCCGATGATCCGCATCTTCACCCGTATCCTCGCCGTGCCGAACTGGGCGCTGGTGCCGGTGATCGCCATCATCACCGCGATTGGCGTGTACGCCGTGCATGCCACCACCTTCGATCTGTTCCTGATGATCGCCATCGGCATCTTCGGCTACATCCTGCGCAAGCTGGACTTCCCGCTGTCGCCGCTGCTGCTGGGCTTTATCCTCGGCGGTTTGATGGAGCAGAACCTACGCCGTGCGCTGTCGATCTCCAACGGTGCGCTGGAAATCCTGTGGTCGAGCCCGATCACCTTTGGCGTCTGGGTGCTGACCGCAATCATGCTGCTTGTACCGCTGCTGCGTATCTGGCGTAAACGCGTGCAACAGCGTCGTGCCCTGGCCGATGTCTGAGGTCACCTTTAAACATTGGTGGGGAACACCGCTGGTCGGCCTGGCCGGCGGTTACCTGGCCAGCCTGGTGGGCTGGCCGTTGCCGTACATGGTCGGCTCGTTGCTGGCGATTATCCTGGTGCGTTGCCTCACGCCCTGGCAGTTGGCGGAGATTCCCGGCGGGCGCAAATGCGGCCAATGGGTGGTGGGCATCGGCATTGGCCTGCACTTCACCCCACTGGTGATCGAGCAGGTGATGAGCCACTTCGGCCTGATCTTCTTCGGTGCACTGGTCACCAGCTTGTCGAGCGTGGTCGGCGTGTGGTTGATGCGCCGCAGCGGGGAAGACCGCGCCACGGCGTTTTTCTCCAGCATGCCGGGCGGTTCCGGGGAGATGGTCAACCTGGGCGCTCGCAACGGCGCGGTGCTCAGCCGGGTTGCGGCCGGGCAGAGTTTGCGTGTGCTGGTGGTGGTGTTGTGTGTACCGGCGATCTTCAAGTATTTGCTCGGAGGCGGCGCACCGCAGTTTCACCCGGCGCCGGTGGACTGGGCGTGGCTGGCCCTGCTGTTTCCGGTGGGTGCGCTGGTTGCCTGGGGCTGGCAACGCTTGCGCCAACCCAACCCTTGGCTGTTCGGGCCATTGCTGGTGAGTGCGATTGCCAGTGTGACCTGGGATTTACACATTGGCCTGCCCGACGGCGGCAGCCAGATCGGCCAATGGTTGATCGGCAGCGGGTTGGGCTGCCACTTCAATCGGCAGTTCTTCCGTCGCGCGCCCTCATTCATGGGCCGCACTTTGATTGGCACGGCATTGACCATGCTGCTGGCGACGTTAGCGGCGGTGGGCTTGAGCGCCCTCACTCACCTCGACCTGCGATCACTGACCCTGGGCATGATGCCAGGCGGTATCGCTGAGATGAGCCTGACAGCTGAAACCCTGCAGCTGTCGGTGCCCTTGGTGACGGCGATGCAGGTGATGCGCTTGTTGTTCGTGCTGTTCTTGGCCGAGCCTTTGTTTCGGCACTGGAACCGTCAGCCCGATCCCCTCTAAAACCTTCCACATGTTGAATGTGCCAGGCCTCAGACGGGTGGCAAACGCCACTCGATGGGGGCCTCGCCATTCTGCTCGAGAAACTTGTTGGCCCGGCTGAAATGCCCGCAGCCCAGAAACCCGCGATACGCCGACAACGGCGACGGATGCACCGAGGTCAGCACCAGATGCTTGGTGGCGTCGATGAGCTTCTGCTTGCTTTGAGCATGGGCGCCCCACAGCAGGAACACCAGGTGCGGCTGATGCTCGCTGACTACCTCGATAATCCGATCGGTAAAGAACTGCCAGCCCTTGCCCGCATGGGCGTTGGCGTTGGCGCGCTCCACGGTCATGGTGGTGTTGAGCATCAGCACGCCTTGGTCGGCCCAGCTTTGCAGGTAGCCGTGGTTGGGGATGTCGATGTTCAGGTCGCGCTTGAGCTCTTTATAGATATTGACCAGCGACGGCGGCGCCGGCACGCCCGGTTGCACCGAGAAACACAGGCCATGGGCCTGGCCAGGGCCGTGATAAGGGTCCTGGCCGAGGATCACGACCTTGACCTTGTCCAGCGGTGTTGAATTGAGTGCGTTGAAAATCAACGGGCCGGGCGGGTAGATCTCTTTGCCTGCGGCATGTTCCTGGCGCAGAAACTCGCGCAATTGCGCCATGTAAGGCTTCTCGAACTCTTCACGCAGAGCGTGTTTCCAGCTGGGTTCGAGTTTGATACGGTCGCCATCGGTCATAGTTGAATTGTCTTGTAAAAAAGAATGAGGCGAACCCTAGGAAAGCCGACCCCGCTTGTCAATTGATCTGACACAGCACCGGCACTTTCCCACGAAGGGATCATACTCATCCTTCACCTTCTCGATTGAGGTCACGATGAACCTGCATTTCGAAGAACTGACCGGCAGTGGCGGCGCTCGCATCGGTATCGCCAGCCTGGACGCGCCAAAGTCCCTTAACGCCCTCTCCCTGCCAATGATTCTGGCCCTGGATGAGCGCATGGAGGCCTGGGCCAAAGACCCGCAGATCGTCTGCGTGCTGCTACGCGGTAACGGTCCCAAAGCCTTTTGCGCCGGTGGCGAAGTGCGCAGCCTGGCTCAGGCTTGCCGTGAGCAGCCCGGCGAAGTTCCGGCTCTGGCCGCGCAGTTTTTTGCCGCTGAATATCGTCTTGACTACCGCCTGCACACCTACCCAAAGCCGTTGATCTGCTGGGGCCACGGTTATGTCTTGGGCGGTGGCATGGGCCTGTTGCAAAGCGCCGCCGTGCGTATCGTTACGCCAAGCAGTCGTCTGGCCATGCCCGAGATCAGCATTGGCTTGTACCCGGATGTGGGGGCCAGTTGGTTCTTGTCCCGCTTGCCGGGTAAGCTCGGCCTGTTCCTGGGCCTCACCGGCGCCCATATCAACGGTCGCGACGCGCTGGACTTGGGCCTGGCAGACCGTTTTCTGCGTGATGACCAGCAAGACGAATTGCTCGATGGCCTGCTGCAGCTGAACTGGCAGGAACAGAGCGCGATGCAACTCAACAGCTTGCTCAAGGCCCTGGCGCAGGAGGCGATCAGCGGTCAACCCGACGCGCAATGGCTACCACGCCGCATACAGATCGACGAATGGCTGGATGTAGGAGATGTACGCTGTGCCTGGCGCGCCTTGAACCTGCTGCGCGACCACAGCGACCCGCTATTGAGCCGGGCCGGCAAAACCCTGAGTGAGGGCTGCCCACTGACGGCGCATCTGGTGTGGGAACAGCTCCAGCGCGCCCGCCACCTATCCCTGGCCCAGGTGTTCCAGATGGAATACACCCTGAGCCTCAACTGCTGCCGTCATCCGGAATTTGCCGAAGGGGTGCGGGCGCGCCTGATCGACAAAGACCAGGCGCCTCATTGGCACTGGCCGGATATCAACACACTCCCGGAAGCGGTGGTGCAGGCGCACTTTGACAAGGCCTGGGAAGGTAGAAATCCTCTGGCAGATTTATCTGACTACTGACAGGTCTGTACGTTTGTCGTTGACCTTGAACTTGCAATTGTCCGGTTGGCTGTCCACGCACGTATACACCGGCAACTCGAACGCATCGGGCTGCAGCTTCCAATACAAGGAGCTGGTCAACGACATGTTGATAATCTCATTGCCCCTGCTTGGCCTCAACGCTACTACTACCCCGCTCCAGTTGGTGCGGTAGATGCACTTGTCCATGTAGCCGTTTCCTCTCTCCTCGCCGTCGCCCGGCATGAAGACTGCGCCAATGAACCCGTCGACAACACCACGCGACGCGACCTTCGGACTTTGCCAGCGCAGGCCGTTGTCTTGGGCGCGATAATGGCCATCGGCGTACACGATCTGCGACGGATAAGGACAGCCTTGCTCCGCACTTGCCGATGCAATGAAGCAGTTCATCAGCAGGAGCACGCAAATCAATTGTTTGAACATAGGGATTCCATCTGCTCAGTCTCACCACGCAAAAGCACAAGGCTTCTCGTTAGTGAAGTACAGCTAGCGCCTCAAAGATAGCTGTTAAATCTGACAGTACGGACATACGGTACCTATAAAAAACGGCGCATGATGCGCCGCTTGTTTTTCAAGATATTTAAGGGTGACCGCCGCGACCACCTCCGTGGTCGGAACCGCGTCCACGCCCGCCATTACCCCAGCGGTCGCCCCACCCCTGGTTGGGGTAGGGTCGGTAGCCGGCGCGAGGGTAATAGCGCGGGGCTGGTTGGTAGTAGCGCGGCGCCGAATAGTAGCGAGGCTGTGGCGCATAGTAGCGAGGCGCTGGCGCGTAATAGCTGCGCCCAGAAGGGTAATAACGCGGGCCGCCGTAGTAATAGGCTGGCGCCGGCGCGGTGTAGACCTCGGAGCGATAGTAGGTGGCGCCTCCATCGTAATAGGGCACGCAGGCTGAAAGGGTCAGGCCGAGCAAAGCGATGAGCAGCAGTCGTCGATACATGGCGGCCTCCTGGACCGCGGAAGAGCTCCTCCAGCGACGCTGGCGAGCGGCATTCAGCTTTCACTGAATGACGAAACATCTGACATCAAAAACCGAATCTGGTGCGTTCGCGACACAAGTGGAAACATCTGTTTCAGACGAAGTGAAGGTCTGCCAAAAACCCATGATGATGGAATGCCGCCCAGCCGCGCTGTATCGTGCAACAACTACCGCTGTCCTACCCGATGCCTGCCTGAACCGACCCATGACCACACCGACCCTATGCCCCGCCTGCGGTGCCCGCAACGACTGCTCCCTGGCCGATCCGCGCACGGCCGATCAAGCCTGCTGGTGCTACAGCGTCATCATCGACCCGGCGGTGCTTGAAGCCCTGCCGGATGAGGTGCGCAATAAAGCCTGCCTGTGCCCACGCTGCGCCCAAGTGGACGAACAGTTGCGTAACCGCCATGCGCGTTGATCGCTTCCTAAGCAACCTGCCACAGTTCAATCGTAAACAAGTGCGCTTGTTGCTGGTGGAGCGCCGGGTGACCGTCGAGGGTGTTGCAGTCAGCGATCCGCACCATGACGTACGTGAGTTCAGCCAGGTCTGCGTTGACGGTGAAATTCTGCAAGCGGGCAAGCCGGCACGCTATTTCATGCTGCACAAACCCCAGGGCTGCGTCAGCGCCACGTCGGACCCGCAACACTCCACGGTCCTGGACCTGCTGCACGAACCGGACAAAGCCGACCTGCATATCGCCGGGCGCCTGGATTTCAACACCACCGGCCTGATGCTGATCACCAACGATGGCCAATGGTCACGGCGCCTCACGCAACCACAGACCAAGTTGCCCAAGGTGTACCACGTGCAAACCGAACAGGACATAGGCCCGCAGTATGCGATGACGTTCGCGGCAGGGGTGTATTTCGCCTTTGAAGATCTCACTACCCAACCTGCCAAACTTGAACGGCTGGGCCCAAGAACGGCCCGGTTGAGCATCGTCGAAGGCCGCTATCACCAGGTGAAGCGCATGTTCGGGCATTTTGATAACAAGGTAATCGGCCTGCACCGCGAGCGAATGGGCCCCTTGGTGCTGGATACCTCGCTTGCGCCGGGTCAGTATCGGCCACTGACTGACGACGAGATCCGACTAATCTGACGACCGTTCAGCCGGTGATGGCAAAAAACCAACCGCTTACCTTGCGACCTGCCTTCGGTGCTGCTTGAATCAAGGCTTCAGCCAGATGATGACTGATGAGTCGCCCTATAACCTCCAAGAAACACCTGCCGCGCCCGTGCTTGATCGTCGGGCCCTCCCGGCAAACCGCCCGCCATAACAACACCCGCCGGCCAGCCGTCATCGGACCGACGTGAGCCTTCATTTTCCAGGCGTATGCCTACCTGTCATAAAGCACGTGCAAAGTGATTTGCGCGCACTACCCGCTTGCCAGGAGTCTTACGACATGAGGCCAGAAATCGCTGTGCTGGATATACAGGGTCAGTATCGGGTTTACACGGAGTTCTATCGCGCGGACGCGGCGGCAAAGACCATCGTCCTGGTCAACGGCTCCATGGCGACCACGGCGTCCTTCGCTCAAACAGTCAAAAGCCTGTACCCGCAATTCAATGTGGTGTTGTACGACCAGCCCTACGCTGGCCGTTCCAAAATCCATAACCGTCATGAGCAGATGCTCACCAAGGAAGTCGAAGGCCAGATCCTCCTGGAACTGCTCGACCACTTCGCCGCTGAACATGTGCTGTCCTTCTCCTGGGGCGGCGCCGCCACGTTGGTCGCCCTTGCACACCGGCCCCGTAGGATAGAAAAAGCCGTGATCAGCTCCTTCTCGCCGGTAATCAATGCGCCGATGCGCGACTACCTCGAACGAGGCGTCGACTACCTGGGCAACCTCGACCGCGACCGTGTCGGCCACTTGGTCAACAGCACCATTGGCAAGCACCTGCCTTCGCTGTTCAAACGCTTCAATTACCGCCATGTCAGCAGCCTGGCCGCACACGAATACGGGCAAATGCACTTCCACATCAGCCACGTGCTCAACAGCGACCGGCAGTGCTACTTCAAGGCGGCCAGGCAAATCGACATTCCGGTGCTGTTCTTGAACGGCGAGTGGGACGAATACACCAGCGCAGACGACGCCAAGCTGTTTGGCCAGCATGTGGCCAAGAGCTGCTTCAGCACCATCCAGGCAACGGGGCATTTCCTGGACATGGAACATAAAGCCGCGTGCCGCGATAGCCGTGAGGCCGTGGTGGGCTTCTTGAAAGGGCAGCGGCCCGCCAGCCCGTTGCGGTATAGCCAGGGCCAGGCGCAACATGCGTGGGCGCTTTGAGATCAAGCCTGACACTGTGGCGAGCATGCTCCCTCGCCACACGCAACTCTCACATTTTTCAAAGAAAAACTTCAAATCCAGCCGAACATCTGGTACAAAGTCAGCCGTTCTGAGCGGGTATAGTTTAATGGTAGAACAGTAGCTTCCCAAGCTTCCGACGAGGGTTCGATTCCCTCTACCCGCTCCACTCAGATTTGCGCTGGCGTCAGGAAGGTTCTGACGCAGGATGCACAAAAAACCGGTCCTTGGTGACCGGTTTTTTTATGTCTGAAATTTGTTCTGCAGCGCCCATCTGGTCCTCGGCAGTCGAGCCTGAGGGTGTGAAGCACCTTGTGTTGAATCATCCACAGGAAAAAAAGCTGCTCGGGATTTCTTTTCTGGCATCCGCAGCGCTCCAGGTATTGCAGCAGGAGCGGTAGGTACGCCTAAGCAAAGTCTTACGGCAAGGCCGGCAACACCGCGCGATAATGTAGGCTCATCGGCCCAGAGTTCGGAATATGGCAATGCTGGACACCCAAAAAACCACACCCAACATCATCCTGCGCCAAGTAGTCGGCTGGGTGTTGGTTTTGCCGCTGCTGATCTCGTTTGTACGGCTGCCCTTCCCCTTCCCCCTTAGATTTTTGCTGGAGTTAGGAGTGATTGCCGCGTCAGCGTATGGCGTGAGGTTTGCCTGGCGTCACGCAACCCCACGCGTGGCTGTGTTCGCTTTGTTTGTCACCCTGCTCAACGTCATTTCTATGTTCATGTTAGGTACCGCGTCAGTACTCAAGGCCCTTTACATTATCGCCTGGCTCTACGGGTACCCCTATTATTCGAACTGGGTTTACTGGAATTTCTAATTGGGCGAAGAATTTGACCGCAAGAAACGTAGTTCCCTAACCCCTTGGTGGAACTACAGTGGCGTCGTCCCCCCTCAACGCCCTTCAAGGAAACAGCTCATGACCTACCAGTACAAGCTCATGCCTTCCCCTGTCGGTGAACTCACCCTGGTGGCGCGCGATGGCAAACTCAGCGCCATCCTCTGGGAAGTAGAACGCGCCAATCGCGTACGCCTGGGTGAATTGATTGAGGCCAACGACAGCCCGGTGCTGCGAGAAACCGAACGCCAATTGAAGGAATACTTTGCCGGAACGCGTAACCAGTTCGAACTGGAGCTGGATTTCGCCGGCACTGACTTCCAGAAGCAGGTCTGGCAGGCACTGCTGACCATTCCCTTCGGCGAAACCCGCAGCTACAGCCAGATCGCCGAGCAGATCGGCAACCCCAAAGCCGTGCGCGCAGTCGGGGCCGCGAATGGGCGCAACCCGATCTCGATCATTGCGCCATGCCACCGAGTGGTGGGGGCTTCGGGCGGGCTGACCGGGTTTGCCGGAGGGCTTGAGGCCAAGCAGTATCTACTGACGCTTGAGGATCGCAGCCAGGCAAAAATGGCTTTTTGATTACCGGTCAGCGAGCGCTCCGCGAGTGAAAGCCTGATACTCGAACAAACGTGCAAAGCCCAACTGTTGATACAGCGAGATGGCCTCCGCCGAGGCCTCGAGAAAACATCGGTGAGCCCCCAGGCTCGAGGCGTGAAGCAGGGCAGCTTGAATCAGGCAAGTGGCATAGCCTCTTCCACGAAAGCCCTTGAGCGTGCCGACATCATTCAGACGGGCCTCGCCTTCACACAGTGACAACGTCAACGAACAGCTCACACGCCCCTCGGCGGACAGGGTGAAGTGGTAAAGGGCCTCACCCGCATCAAGCGCCCTCTGGTGCCGTGCCTGATAGTTCACAACGACCTCGGGAAGCATCGAATATGCGCTGCCAACTGGACCCGCCCATTCGTTCAAATCCCGCGTCAGGCAGACCTGTAGAGTCCCCTCGCTCATCCTTGGAATAAAACGCGACAGCTCGAGAACCATCGCGGTTGTCTGTTCAGCAGGCTGGAAACCGATTGCGCAGAGCGCCTCGCGTAGCTCAGCGACCTTTTCCTCATGAACCACAATGCGTATTGCAAGGACGGAACCATGGATCAAGCCCAACGGGGCAGCAAAAGCTTCGCCCAATGGAGCGCTGCCCACGCGAATAAATAACAAGTCATACAGGCCAGAACATACGTCAACGAAATAAGCGTTGATAGCCGCGCTATAACGGCGATGCAGGCCGCAGGTGGCAGAAAAATAGTGATCTTCGGTCAGGTGATAAAGTGTGCGCAGGTCGCAGGTGGCATATGCGGTCATAGGGGTTATCCAGGTAAAAACCCAGTCTTGCGCTCGCCGCCTTGAGATACCGTAGGCTCGCTCCTAAAAGCACGGCAGAAAAACCCACAGTCCTGTTGATATGAAAACGGCGGTTGGATCCTCTCCAACCGCCGTTTTTTTCATTTCCAGTAGTCGCCTCAACCGTCGCCTTGATGGCCCTTACCGTAGGTCGACGCCAGGGCCCTGGCTTTTTGCAAGCGCTCTTCAAGCTTGGGTAGCGTCTCATCCACCAGTGCCTTTATCTCTGGCACATCCGACGCCGCACCTTCTTTCTGGAACAGGGCGATGGCGTCTTCGTTCTCCTTGACCTGCTGCGCGGTATAGGCAGCGTCAAACGAATCGCCGTCCTTGAGTTCAGGCATCAGGGTTTCGGCCTTATCAACGATCTTCTCCCGTGGGGCCACTGGCAAATCAAGCTTCTTGGCGATCGCCGCCAAGTGCTGGTTGGCCAGCGTGCGCTCGTTGATGACCTCAATGGTGTAGTCCTTGATTTCCTGGGACGAGGTCTTGGCGTGGGCCATGCGGCTGGTTTCGATATCGGCCATGCCTTTGGCCGAAGCCTGCTCGATGAATTCTGCAGGCGACTGGGCGAAAGCACTGCTGGCGCCGAGGCCCAGCAGCATCGCGAAACTGGCGGTGCGTAACCGGGTAGCCATGCGGCTCATGATGGGTTCCTCCAGGGCAAAAATAGGCGCGGGAGCATACAACCCGCCCTGAATTCGAATTTTCACAGCGGTAAAGGTTTAGAAAAAACTTACCTGTGCGACGAACGGTCGTCGTCGCCTCAGGCCGCTTTGCTGCCGAACAGGCCCGGCAATGCGTGCGCCAGGGCATTGAGGGCGAAGCCGATAAACATCACGCCGCAGAGCTTGGTGATCAGGATTTCATGGCGTTGATACAGCGTGCGCACCCGTTGGGCACCCACCACGCCGATCAGGATCGCGTAGGCCAGCAAGCCACCGATAAAGCTCAGCAGAATCAACGTCGGCAACATCGACCAAGTCAACAACTCGGCTCGGCTGGACAGTAACGCGGTGAACGTCGCCACGGCGACCGGGTAGGCCTTGGGGTTGGTCAAGCCAAACACAATACCGTGCCAGAACGGATGGCGCGCCGCGCCCTGAGGGGCATCGCTATTGCGCCGCTGGGTGCGGATCGCACGCCAGCCTAGCCAGAATAAATACACCCCGCTGAGTACGCCGAGCACATCAAAGGCACTGCTGCCGACTTCCCGCGCACCGACGATGGCTATCAGCGCCGTGCTGCACCACACCACATCGCCGAGCAAATGACCGCACAAGAATCCTGCCCCGGCACGCCGGCCACGAGCCGCACCGATGCCGAATACGGCCAGGACACCGGGGCCTGGGGTAATGCCGTAGATAAAACCCGAAGCCAGCACGGCGAGCAGCAAGGATGGGGTCATGGATAGACGCTCCGACAGACGCTAAAAGGTGATTGATTCTGCATGTTTCAGCGCGGTGGGTAAAACTTCATTCCAGCATAGGGCTGGGCGCGACAGGCTTGCAGCCGCGAGGCCAGATCGCCGACATGAACCTCCAGCTTATGGCCGTCGGGATCGAGAAAATAAAACGATGCGCCTTCGCTGCGGTTGTCTCGCCATTCCTGTACCCCGGCAGCACGCAGGTGTTCGACCAAGGGAGTGAAATCAGCAGCATCGACAGTGAAGGCATAGTGGGTGTAATCCACCGCCGGAGCAGTCGAGCGCAACGGGTCCAGCGACAGGCACAGCCAAAGCCCAGGCAGTGAGAGGTAGGCACCGTTGTCCCAGGTTGCGTCGAGCTGCAGGCGCAGCAGATCGTGATAGAAACTGACGCTGCGCGGCACATCGGTGACGGCCAGGGTCAGGTGGTTGAAACCGCTGAGCATCTAGGTGTTCTCGCGTTATCGTGGGTCTGCGGACAATACACCCACCACCCTGCCAATCAACCACTGCAACCCCACATCCCCACCCCGCCGCGTATGCCAGGCCAGCTCAAAGGCAAACGACGGAATATGAAACGGCGGAGGCACGGCCAGCAATTGCCGAGCGTCAATATTTATCAAACCCCGGGACGACACCGTCAGAATCAGGTCCGTACCCTGGATCAACTGAGGCGCCACACCCCAGTGCGGCAGGCTTATGGCTACATGGCGGCGTTCACGAATGGCCGTCAGCGCCCGTTCGATTTCCGGCGTGCCGCTGCCGCGCATCTCCAACAGTACATGGGGGCGCGATAGATAGGCCGGCAGGTCCAGCACCCCGGCGGGCGCCAGGCTATCGCGGTCGACCAGGCAGGTGTAATGCTCCTCGAACAGCGGCGTAGTCCGCATTTCGGCGGGCATGTCGGGGAATACGCCCGCAGCCAGGTCGAGATCGCCATTGAGTACACCCTCAACCATGCCTTCGCGGCTAGCCTGGATGACCTGCAAGTCGATACCGGGCGCTTCATGGCGTAGGAGGCGAACCAGGCCGGGCAGGAATATCGCCGCGCTGTAGTCCGACATCGCCACACGAAAGCGGCGCTTGGCAGAAGTGGGGTCAAAACGATTCGGCGCCAGTAAGGCCTGCACCTGGGCCAGGGCTTCGGTCAATGGCGCCGCCAATTCCATGGCTCGGGCGGTTGGCACCAATGTGCCGCCCTGACGCATCAGCAGCGGGTCGCCCAGCATATCGCGCAGCCGCGCCAACGCATGGCTGACCGCCGGCTGGCTCAGGTGCAGGCGCTCGGCGGCGCGGGTGACGTGTTGCTCGCTGAGCAAAGCGTCGAGGATCACCAGCAGGTTCAGGTCGATGCGACGCAGATCATTCATCAGCTGCATGCTCGGCATAATAATTCGGAATTTAAATTTGCGCGACGAATACCCTAGAGTCCAGCAAAACCTTTGGGAGCGTCGAGATGACTGTGTTGCATTGGGTAGGTTTGTTAGCGCTGGCGGTGTTCGCCGGCGCGGTGGTGCCGTTTCAGAGTGCGATCAACGCCAACCTCGGGCGCGGCCTCGGCCATCCCTTGTGGGCCACCCTGGCTTCGTTACTGGTGAGCATCATCGTGCTGCTGCCGGTGATTGTGGCGCTGCGTTTACCCCTGCCGAGCCTGGCCTTTATCAGCAAGGCACCGTTGTGGATGTGGGCCGGCGGTGCCTTTGGCGTGTGTTTTATTTCATTGGCGTTGATGCTGCTGCCCAAGCTCGGCGCATCGGGCTTCATTGCGCTGGCCATGGCCGGGCAGGTTCTCGCGTCATTGCTGCTGGACCATTTCGGCCTGTTCGGCCTGGTGGAACGTCAGTTGACAACCTCCCGGGTGTTGGGCGCGCTACTGCTGATCAGCGGCGTTGCGCTGATTCAGTTCAGCGGCGCTCAGCCGCAAGGCGATTGATCTGCGCCTGCTCCACCACGGGCTGCGGCGCGCCCTGGCTGGCCGCCTGCAACATCGCACGGCCGACGGTCTCGGTGCTCACCACCCAATCCGGTTTCAGTCGCCGCACAAACGAAAGCACCGGCCCGAGCACGCTATAGAAGGATTGGTACAACGGCGTCTTCGAACGCACACCGTGCAACGGCTGGATGATCCCCGGGCGGAACAGATACACCGCCTTGAACGGCAAGCGCAGCAAGGCATTTTCGGTCTTGCCCTTGACCCGCGCCCACATCGACTTGCCGGCTTCGGAACTGTCCGTGCCGGCGCCGGACACATAGATAAAGGTCATCTGCGGATTGAGCCGCGCCAGGGTGCTGGCCGCCACCAGGGTCAGGTCATAGGTGAGGTGGGTGTAGCGCGCCTCCTTCATGCCCGCCGACGAAACGCCGATGCAAAAGAAACAGGCATCAAAACCCTGCAGCAGGTTTTCCAGGGGTTGGAAATCCAGCATGTCGTTGTGCAATACCTGATGCAGCTTGCCGTGCTCCTGAGTCAGGGGCGTGCGGCCGACGGCTACCACTTCCTGCACATCGGCCGCCAGCAGGCACTCGCGCAGCACACCCTGGCCCACCATGCCGGTGGCGCCGAATAACAGAACTCTCATCAAATATTCCTTCATCCCACTGACTTGGCGAGTCGATAGACGAGCCTCTTGAAGGCTACCGGCACATCCGCCCTGCACGCCGGCACCTTACCTAATTTACTGACGCACAACCCCATTAAATCGCATGATATCACCCCCCTTCAGGTCCCTTGGCACACCAGGACATTGTAGGCAGCTATTCGAATGACATTACTGTGCCATCCTAAAAGCAGGAATGTACCTACACGAAATACTCCATCCGGGCTATCGCACATGGGAATCGTCTGACTTATCGAATCAAAATTTTCCCGGTAGTGTTTTCCAGCCCCCCCAAAGGACGCTAGAGAAATGGAAAACTCATCGCACACACACAAATTCTCAAATTACAAAAAACTCATAGCATTGGCCGAAACGGACTGGCACTCGGCAAAGAGCGGGCGAATATGCGAGCTCAATGTCACCGTCAAAAGTAATAATTACCTGACAGATCAATATGGGCGCGACTTCCATCACTTCTGCACAACCTCATATGTTGGGCTCGATCACCACCCGGCCATAATAGAAGGCGCGATGCAGGGAATAAGGGAGGCCAAAACCCTGCGGCGTTGCGGACGTTGACGGTTTACTTTACTTAAAAGCTCGTTATGGGCTATTTCTCTATATGGACGACTCGCATGCGCTGTCGGCATTCGGAGAGGGAGGACGTGGTTACATCCGGCCATTTATGCATGCGCAAGACGATCAGACACTAATAGTCGCGTCCTTAGGAAAGTCTTTCGGTGCTAGCGGCGGGTTGATCATGTTTGGCAGCGAACGACAAAAAAGTCTGATGTACCGTTATGGTGGCCCGAGCAACTGGTCGCAAAGTCTGAACTCAGCGGCTATTGGCGCTGGGCTGGCGTCGCTAAAAATACACCAGACTGAAGAGCTATACGAGCTTCAAGAAAAACTTCAATTTAACATTCAACTATTTGACAAATTAATATATACAGAGCAGCACGGCACCCAGACTGCCATACGCTTAATTAACTGTGGAGAAGCTGAAAAAGCGAATGAGCTCGCCACCCGACTTTCGGACATTGGCTTTTTTACATCTGCTGTATTTTTTCCGGCAGTTCCAAAAGGAAAATCAGCCGTACGCATAACGCTCCGAGCAGATATGTCCCCTACAACGATAGAGTCGTTTTGCGCACAGCTAACCCAACTAACCACGGCCTCAAAAACCAGCACCAGCTTGCACTCCCAGTCAGAAGCTACCTAATGGGGACGTTCATTAATGGCCACTATTACTGAAACGGATTAAAAACTGTGTAAACGATGCCGAACTAGCAGTTTCTTCCTTACTTAGGATATAGGACGATTTTTATTGAAAGCAATATCGCTCTCCTCCTCGCCTGTAGTGCTGCCTTCCTCGCTCAAGCTGGTATCAGCAGCTATCTGCCCGCAGTCCCAGCAATCGCGCAAGCTTTAGCCGTCGAAAAGCATGTTGCTCTGGCTCTAGCGGTGTATCTGGTGGGCATGGCCTTGCCAATGCTGCTGTGGGGTAGTCTGGCTGAGCGACTTGGCAGAAAACCGGTGTTACTTGCAGCCTTGGCGGTGTATGCCCTGGCGAGTGCGACGATCCCATCAGCGTTCAATGTTGAGTCATTTCTAGCCTTACGCCTGCTTCAAGGCTTGGGGGCTGGTGGGATGTCCGTCATGGCACGGGTATTAGTGCGCGACAACTTCAGCGGTGCACAGTTGGCCAAAGGACTATCGTGGCTGGGGATGACCTTCGTGGTCGCCTTGGGTATTGGCCAATTCGTGGGTTCGTTATTGCAAATGGCGTTTGGCTGGAAGGCAATTTTCTATACGTTGGCAATCGGGGCTGTCGCTTTGATAGGGGTGTTGCAGCGGGTGGTATTTGCGACGCAAGCAAAAGCTGGCTCCCCGGTCCGCGCTTGGCGTGTTTACAACGCGATTGCGCGACATCCTCCCTTTCTGCACGCCGCACTGGCCGGCGGTTTGGGCTATGGGGTGATCATTGCATTCAATACCTGCGCACCGTTGATTTTTCAGGGAGGTTTTCAGTGGAGCGCAATGGAATACGGCTGGCTGGGTTGGCCGATCAGTGGGGCTTACCTGGCAGGTGCGTTAATGGTCAATCGCTTCGTTGCACGCACAGGTCGCTTGAGAATGATGCGTGCAGGCGTTGCATTGGTACTGCTCGGTACGGCGACCATGTTGCTAGGCAGCGTGCTTGCCAGTGGGCTCGCGGTGCTGCTGTGGTTGCCCTATTGCGTGGCGGTGCTGGGGCAGTCGATCAGTTACCCTATCAGTTTATCTCTCGCCAATGATGAGGCCCCCATCAGCGGCCCCTACGCCATGGCCCTCGGCGGTTTTGTGCATCAGTTGATGGCAGCCATGATCGGCGGTGCGGCAAGCCTACTGGTGAGCCAGCAGGCGTGGCCGCTGGCGGTGTTGTGTGTGGCGTTGGCGGGCGGCACATGCGTATGCCTTGCCCGCTGCAGCTCGGATCAAAACGCGCTACGAAAGATCTCCTCAATCTGACGCTGGTCCGCCCGCCGTGGGTTGGTCAGCCCGCAGGCATCTTTCAACGCATTGCTGGCCAGCAATGGAATGTCCTGCAACTTAGCGCCAAGCTCACGCAAGCCCGCAGGGATTTCCACGTCCTGGGACAACCGACGAATCGCCGCGATGGCAGCCTGGGCGCCCTCCTCGGCGGTGATGCCCTTGATATCCGCACCAAGGGCGCGGCCCACGTCGCTCAGGCGTTTGGCGCAGACGCTGGCGTTGAAGCTTTGTACATGGGGCAATAGCACGGCGTTGCACATGCCGTGGGGCAGGTCGTACAAGCCGCCCAATTGGTGAGCCATGGCATGCACGAAACCCAGGGACGCATTGTTGAAGGCCATGCCGGCGAGAAACTGCGCATAGGCCATGTTTTCCCGTGCGGCCTTGTCAGTGCCGTCGCGGACCGCCAGGCGCAGGTTGGCGCTGATCAACTCGATGGCCTTGATCGCGCAGGCGTCGGTGATCGGTGTCGCGGCGGTGGACACATAGGCTTCGATGGCGTGGGTCAGCGCATCCATGCCCGTGGCGGCAGTGAGGCCCTGGGGCATGCCGACCATCAGCGCCGGGTCGTTGACCGACAGCAACGGCGTGACATTGCGATCAACGATGGCCATTTTTACGTGGCGGCTTTCGTCAGTGATGATGCAAAAACGCGTCATCTCGCTGGCCGTGCCAGCGGTGGTATTGATGGCCACCAGCGGCAGTTGCGGCTTGCTCGATCGGTCGACGCCTTCATAGTCGCCGATGCGCCCGCCGTTGGTGGCGCACAGGGCAATGCCCTTGGCGCAGTCATGGGGCGAACCGCCACCCAGGGACACGACGAAATCGCAGGCGCTCTGTTGCAGCAACGCCAGGCCTTTTTCGACGTTTTCCACGCTGGGGTTGGGCTTGGCGCCGTCGTAGATCACCGAGTCGATATCCTGCATCGCCAGCTTCTCGGCGATCATGCCGGCCACACCGGCTTTGGCCAGGCCCACGTCGGTCACAATCAACGCCTTGTCAAAGCCGTAGTTGCGGATGGCGGTCATCGCTTCGTCGAGGCAATCGATACCCATGATGTTGACGGCGGGGATGAAGAACGTGCTGCTCATGATCAATCCTCAAAGGCTTTATGCCGACAGAATCAACCTGTACCGCGTGGCGCATCTTGATCAGGATCAATGCCGGCTCGTGATAAAGTCACCCCCCAGCCGATTTCGAGTAGACCCGCCGCAATGAAGGATTTCCAGGATATTGACGCCCACCTTGAAGACTGGAGTGCCCTGCGCGCTGCCGTCGACTTCAGCGGGATACTGATCGGTAACGGCGCCAGCCGTACGATTTGGGAAGACTTTGCCTACGACTCGCTGTTCGAAAACGCCCGTACCGTCGAAGAAAAACCCCTGAGCGCCTCCGAACTCAGCGTGTTCGACGCCTTGCAGACCCGCAGTTTCGAGCAAGCGCTGGGCGCCTTGAAAACCACCAGCCGGGTCAACAAGGCCCTGGCGGTCAGCTCGGCGGCGCCGCGTAACCGTTACTACGCGATCAAGGAAGCGCTGATCAACACCATTCATACCGTGCACATTCCCTGGCGCCTGGTGCAGCCGTCGACGCTGACGACGATCAACGCGGAGCTGACCACCTACGCCACCGTCTTCACCAGTAACTACGACTTGCTCAACTATTGGGCGACCCTGCACGCACCGGGCATTGACGACCTGTTTCGCAGCGCCGACTCAAGCTTCGACCTGCGCAATACGCACACCGACGCCACCCGCATCCTGTACCTGCACGGCGGCCTGCACCTGGTGCGCAACCTCGACGGCACGGCGCGCAAATTGCCGTCCACCGACAGCACCCTGCTCAGCAGTTTTGCCATCAACAACACGATCAAGACCCTCGACGATGTGCCGCTGTTTGTCAGTGAAGGCAAGGTGGAGGAGAAACTCAAAAGTATCCGCAGTTCGGATTATCTGTCGTTCTGTTATGAACAGCTGTTGAGCCATGAAGGCGCGCTGTGCATCTTCGGCCATGACTTGGGGCCGCAGGATAAACACCTGGTGGATGCTATCGGCCAGGCCAGCATCAACACCCTGGCGATCTCGGTGTCGGGGCGCAGCGATGGGTTTATTCGCCAGCAGAAGCGGCGGTATCTGGAGTTGTTCGAGGGCTCTGCTGTGGAACTGAGGTTCTTTACAGCGCGTACGCACCCACTGGGTAATCCGGCATTGTCCGTCCCTGTGGAACGCTGAGCAAAATGTGGGAGCTGGCTTGCCTGCGATGGCGGTGGGTCAGCGACAGATCGGGCACCGATAAACCGCTATCGCAGGCAAGCCAGCTCCCACATTGACTGCATTTCAAGTCGGGATCAGCCTCATTCCTCAGCGCTGTGCACCACCACTAGCAACTGCGCCTGCACCTCTCCCACCGAGCGAATCCGGTGGGGTTTCTGCGCGTTGAAATGCAGCGCATCGCCGCGCGCCAACAGCACGCGCTCACTCATGAAATCCACCTCAACCTGGCCTTCATGCACGAATAAAAACTCCTCTCCCAAGTGCTCCTTGAAGGTCTTGTCGGTGAACTCCGCCGGCGGATAAATGATGAACGGCAGCAGGCTGCGCTCGCTGACTTGGTGGGCAAGCACCGCATAACCCGGCGAGGTGTCGGGCCGCTCATGGCTGCGCACCAGGCTGTAGCTGTCGAGGCTGACGTTGTCTTCGCTGAACAGCTCTTCGACCTTCACGTTCAGAGCCTTGGCCAGTTTCAATGCCGCGGCGATGGAGGGCGTATTGAGCCCGCGCTCGACTTTCGACAGGTAACTCTTGGTCATCCCGGATTTTTCGGCCAGGGCCTCCAGGGTTACGCCAAGTTTTTTTCTTAATATTTTCAAGCGGATAGACATTTGCTGCGGTTAATCCATGCAGAAAGCGATGAGACAGGCTTGCCAATGACACAAAGTGTCATATAGCATCTTTAGTGTCATTTGCACTCACCCAACGACCTTGCGAGCAGCGGGCGACCAGCAAATCCGACGTCCATTGAACCATCCAAAGGACACCGATATGGCCAAGACATTAGCACTCCCAAAAGACCAACTGGTCAAGCAAGCACTGAGCCAGATGCAAAACAGCCTGGCAGATAATACGTGGACCGACCGGCAAAAGCTGGCGCTGACCTGCCGAATCCTGTTCGAGTACGGCCACGACTCCGGCCTGGCCGGGCAGATCACCGCACGTGGGCCGACGCCCGGCACCTACTACACCCAGCAACTGGGCCTGGGTTTTGACGAAATTACCGCCAGCAACCTGCTGCTGGTCAACGAAGACCTTGAAGTACTGGAAGGCCATGGCATTCCCAACCCCGCCAACCGTTTTCACACCTGGGTGTACCGCGGCCGCCCGGATGTAAACTGCATCATCCACACGCACCCTACGCACATTGCCGCGCTGTCGATGCTGGAAGTGCCGTTGCAGGTGTCGCACATGGACCTTTGCCCGCTGTACGAAGATTGCGCGTTCCTGGAGGCCTGGCCCGGCGTGCCGGTGGGCAACGAAGAAGGGGAAATCATCACCACGGCCCTGGGCGACAAGCGCGCCATCCTGCTCTCGCACCACGGGCAGTTGTCCACCGGGGCCAACATCGAAGAAGCCTGCGTGATTGCGCAACTGATCGAACGGGCTGCCAAGTTGCAGTTGCTGGCGATGTCTGCGGGCAGCGTCAAACCGATCCTGCCGGAGCTGGGGCGCGAGGCCCATGACTGGATCTCCAAGCCCAAACGCCACGGCGCCGCGTTCAACTACTACGCCCGGCAAAACCTGCGCAAGCACGCCGACTGCCTGAACTGATTGCCCCTTTTTCGACCGGAGTTTTTCCCATGTCCAACCCAACCATTCACGGCATCATCGGCTACACCATCACCCCCTTCAGTGCCGACGGCCAACGCGTTGACCTCGACGCCCTCGGGCACTCCATCGACCGCTTGATCAACAGCGGCGTCCACGCCATTGCGCCCTTGGGCAGCACGGGCGAAGGCGCTTACCTGAGCGATGCCGAGTGGGATGAAGTCAGCGCCTACAGCATCAAGAAAGTCGCCAAGCGCGTGCCGACCATTGTCAGCGTGTCCGACCTGACCACCGCCAAGGCCGTACGCCGCGCCCGCTACGCCGAAGAGCACGGCGCCGATGTGGTCATGGTGCTGCCGGCCTCGTACTGGAAACTCAGTGACGCGGAAATCCTCGCTCACTACGCCGCCATCGGCGACAGCATCGGCGTGCCGATCATGCTCTACAACAACCCGGCCACCAGCGGCACCGACATGTCGGTGGAGCTGATCCTGCGCATCCTCAAGCAGGTCGAGAACGTGACGATGGTCAAGGAGAGCACTGGCGACATCCAGCGCATGCACCAGTTGCAACTGCAAAGTGACGTGCCGTTCTACAACGGCTGCAACCCGCTGGCGCTGGAAGCCTTCGCGGCTGGCGCCAAAGGCTGGTGCACCGCGGCGCCGAACCTGATCCCGCAACTGAACCTGAGCTTGTATCAGGCCGTACTGGCCGATGATTTGAACAAGGCGCGGGAGCTGTTCTACCGACAGTTGCCCTTGCTGCAATTCATCCTCAAAGGCGGGCTGCCGGCGACGATCAAGGCCGGGTTGCGCTTGACCGGGTTGGAGGTGGGTCATCCGCGCTTGCCGGTGTTCCCGTTGGGTGAGGCAGGGATCGGACAGCTCAAAGCGTTGCTGTCATCGGTATAAAAAACGCCCGGCTCTCGCGAGCCGGGCGTAGGCCTTCTTGCACAACCGTCAGGTCTTGTCCTTGATAGTGACACTGGAACCATTGGTCTTGACGCTGGCAATGCCATTGTCTCGTGCGGCTGTAGAGGTGTACTGCTCACTGCTGCCGATCACTTGATGATTGGCAGCCTTGAGGTTGAAGAACGGCTGGCCGTTGCTGGCCACTTTTTTCTCATAACGTTCATCATGTGGGCTGTTTGCCTGCACTGAAGCAATGCCGGCTTCAGTAGCACCGCGGGTGGTGTAAAGCTCGCTGGTCAATATGGTTTCTGCGTTCGCCGCCTTAAGCACGAAACGAAACTGCCCGTTACTGCTTTTACTCAACTCATACCATCCAGCCATGACTTTCTCCTTTGAGTGGGATATCGCTCCCAAACTTGTAGGATTAAAGGCCATGCCCCAATTTTTTCCAGCCAAACACGGGAGATCTATTTAGCTGGAGACAAATGACAATAATTCTCGATATCATTCGCGACTTTTCCACATCGTGCTTCGTCAAGAAGGGTATCCATGTCTCGTCCCCAGCCCGACCCGTCGTCGGCCGATGCCTGTCGCGGGTTTTATGCAGACATTCTGTATTTCCTGCGCAAACGCACGGACAACGCCAGCGATGCGGCAGACATGGCCCAGGATGTGTTTACCCAATGGCTGGGCTACCGCGACCGGGCCAAGGTCGAGCAGCCACGGGCGTTTCTGTTCCAGATGGCACGCAACCTGCTGCGCGATCACTGGCGTAAACAGAAGGTACGGCAAATCGTCCACCCTGATCACGCCGAAATGGATGCCGAGCCGGTCACCGACGAGCACAACGACCCTATGGCCGCCGCCCTTCGCCTGCAACGCCTGGAACAGTTGAAAGAAGTCCTCGCCGAACTCTCGCCCCGCCGGCGAGAAGCCCTTATGCTGCACCGCTTCGAAGGCTTGAGCCAGGCGCAGATCGCAACGCGCATGGGCATCTCCACCAGCATGGTGGAAAAGCACATCGCCTTTGCCCTGCTGCACTGCAAGCGACGCCTTCAACCCGACACCGGCACGGAGCAGCCAGAATGAACCGCCCGAGCGACACAAACGCGCTGGACAGCCAAGCGAGCGATTCCATCGATGCCCAGGCCGCCAGTTGGTTTGCACGCAACCGCAACGAAGTAAGCCGCGCCGACCGTAAAGCCTTTGCCGCCTGGCAGGCGGTGCCCGACCATGGGCGCGCCTATGCCGAATTCGAACAGTTATGGGCCGACCTCACCCAGTTGCAACAACTGAACAAACCGCTGGCACTGCCCAAGCGCAAGCCCGCCTTGTGGCGCCCTGCCCTGGCGGTGGCCGCTGCCTTGGTGTGCGCCGTGTTGGCGACCTCTATCGGCGCACCGCGCGAGCTGTATCACAGCCAGGTTGCCACCCAGGCCAAGGGCATGCGCACGTTGAATCTGCCGGATGGCAGTACCTTGTATGTGAATGCCAACACCCATATCCGCGTGGACTTCAGCGCCCATCTACGGGTGCTGCACCTGGACAAAGGTCAGCTGTACCTCGAAGTGGCCGCCGACAAGGAACGCCCCCTCTACGTGCAAGCCGGCGAGTCGAGCGTACGGGTGGTGGGCACGGCTTTCGATGTGCGCCGAGGGCAGCAGCAATTGGTGGTCAGCGTTGCCCATGGCCAGGTCGCTTTCGCGCCCAATGGCAAAAGCCCCGTCACCCTGCTCGGCGCCCAGCAACGGGCCTCATACAACTACGCCAAAGGCATCGTGCAACCGCAAAGCCTCAGCGCCGAAGAGGTCGCCGATTGGCGCAGCGGGCACTTGTCGTTTCGCAATCGCGAGCTGGCCAGCCTGATCGACGAACTGAGCCTGTACCGTCCACAGGCGTCGTTGCAGGTGAGCAAGGCCGTGGCGCAACTCAAGGTTTCGGGCAACCTGGATGTGAATGACCCGGACGCCCTGCTCAATGCCTTGCCCGCGCTGTTGCCGGTGAAAACCGTACTCTCGGCGGACGGCATTATGAGAATCGAGCCAAGCAAATAGGCGGCAACACCACACATGAGAATATTTTGCATTCGCATGTGTGGTTTTTTTTGCCTGCCCCGTCTTCCTCCTGTCCGTGTTTGATACGCACACCTTTTTGGCTATTTAGCCGCTCCGGGGGATTTCATGTTTCGCGCGCCTTGTCACGCTTCGCACCTGTTTCTTCGACCGACACTCATGGCTATGTGCCTGGCCTTGAGCCTCAGCGCCGAAGCCGAGTCATTCAAGCTGCACCTGCCTGCCCAGTCGCTGGCCACGTCCCTGAGCCAGGTGGCCCAGCAGGCGAAAATCCAGCTGCTGTTCGATGAAACCCTGCTCAAGAATGTGCAGGCCCCGGCGCTTAACGGTGACTACACCCCGGAAGTGGCCATCCGCTCCCTGCTCAAAAACGGTGAACTCATCCTGCTCAAGGTCGGCAGTACCTACGTGGTGCGCCCCGATGAGGGTAAAACCACCACCACCGGTGGCGCAATCCAGTTGGACACCTTGAGCGTGATCGGCACCGGCAACGAGGTGAACGCCAGCACCGTCAACCGCTCCACCCTGACCCAGGCCGACATCGACCGTTACCAGTCCAATAACATTCCCAGCCTGTTGCAGACCTTGCCCGGTGTCAGCCAGGGCGGCTCGCTGAAACCCGGCGGCCAGACCATCAACATCCGCGGTTTCGGCGATGCCGAAGACGTGCCGCTGACCGTTGACGGTGCCACCAAGACGGGCTTTGAGCGTTACCAGCAAGGTACAGTGTTTATCGAGCCCGAGCTGATCAAGCGCATCGAAGTGGAAAAAGGTCCCAACTCGCCGTTCACCGGTAATGGCGGCTTCGGCGGCACGGTCAACATGGTCACCAAGGACGCCCCGGACCTGCTCAAGGACGGCCGCAACAGCGGTGCGATGCTCAAATATGGCTACTCCAGCAACGACCATGAACAGGTCTACAGCAGTGCCGTGTATGGCCGTACCGACGACGGCCGTTTCGATGCGCTGGCCTACCTGACCCAACGCGACGGCGGCGATATGAAGGTGGCCGCCAAATTGCCCAACGACAACAATGAGTACCCGATCAACCCCCAGCGCTTGCCCAACAGCGCCCAGGATGTGGACGGCAAGCTGTTCAAGGTCAACGCGCATTTTACCGATGAGCACAGTGTCGGGCTGTCATACTCGCGTTCCCACAGCAACCGCTGGACCCCGTTTTCCGCCGCCAGTTACCCCACGCCGCCAACCCAGTTCAACATCGATCGCTACGGCTACGAAGGCGCGTTGAAGCGTTTCCTCGCCCACCGTGACACGGTCGACACCACCTGGTCGGGCAAGTATGAATACCAGCCGCTGGACAACCCGCTGGTGGACTTGACCGTCAAGTACTCACAGTCCAACACCGAGCAGACCGATGAGCGTGACGCCACGGCGTTTTTCCAGTTGGCCACCGGCGGGCGCAAGATGGACACCGCCTACACCGACAAGCTCCTGGACATCCGCAACGTCAGCCTGTTTGACACCGGCCCCTTGCAGCATGCCGTGACGGTTGGCGGGCAAATCCGCAAGCACACCCGCGAAACCGAAATGTGGATGCCCGGCGCCACCTACAACACGCCGCGCTACAACTACGGGCACTTCCAGCCAGGCTTCATGCCCCACGGCAAAGTTGATACCAACAGCTTCTTTATCCAGGACGCGGTGACGTTGGGCGACGTGACGATCACGCCGTCGCTGCGCTATGACCATGTGCGCAACCGCGGCGAAGGCAACGATGCGCCCTACTACAACAACCCCAGCCCGGCAGTGGGTCACGACTACAGCGACCGCACCTACACAGGTTGGTCGCCACGCCTGGCGCTGTTCTGGACCGTGACGCCGAACGTGGGGCTGTTCGCCAACTGGAGCCAGACCTGGCGCGCCCCGGTGATCGACGAACAATACGAAGTGCAGGGCGTGGGCAGTCGCACCGCCACCAGCGTCGACCTGGACCCGGAGCGCATCACCTCGATCACCCTGGGCAACATCACCAGCTTCGACAACCTGATCGCCCAGGACGATAACCTGCAACTGCGCACCACCCTGTTTCACAACAAGGTCGAAGACGAGATCTTCAAGGCCACCGGCGTGGGCTGCCAGAACCAGGCAGTCAATGGCGGCAGCATCGCTTCAGCTTGCCCGCCTGGGCCGATGTCCAACTACCGCAATATCGGCAGCCTGACCATCAAGGGCGTTGAGCTCGAATCGATTTACAACTCCACCTACCTGTTTGGCTCGGTGTCGTTCGCCTATGCCAAGGGCCAGCACCAAGGCGCCTACACCAACCCTTGGGGCCCGGACGTGGCAGCGCGGGACATCCCGCCGACCAAATGGGTGCTGGTACTGGGTACCCACATCCCGGCCTGGGATGCCCAGGTGGGCTGGATGGGCCAGTTCATCGGCGCCACCGACCGCCTGCCCAGCGACAAATACTCGGGCGGCCCGGGCTCCAGCGTCGGCGATCTGTTCTACGACCAGTACGGCAACAAGCGCTACAACACCCAGGGCCTGTTCGCCAAATGGACACCGCAGCAGGCGTACCTCAAAGGCACCGAGGTGAACTTCACGGTGGACAACCTGTTCAACAAAAACTTCCGCCCGGCCTTGAGTGGCGACCGGGCGTACACGAAAGGGCGTGATGCGAAGATCAGCGTGACGCGTTTCTTCTAAGCACGCACGTATTCCAACTGTGGGAGCTGGCTTGCCTGCGATAGCCAAAAGTATCTACACAACGCTGTAACGGTCGACGATAACCACGATGCGAAGCGAGCCGCTCTTGATCTTGATCTGCTTTTGATCTCAAGCGCCCCGTCAAACCACGCTGGCCGGAATTCGACAGGGATTTGGGGGGTAAACCGGCAGGGATGCCGGTTTAGCCGCCC